>JBKDHQ010000165.1:0-4270 GCA_046336365.1 Neisseriaceae bacterium | reverse complement strand
CACCCCTAAAGCTTTGGCAATGCTGCTTTGTGTAAAATTATTTGCAATTTGCAAGCAAATGTAGTATCTTTGAGCCTGGGTAAGATGTTTAGCCATATATATTCCTCATTAAGTTTGGTTTCTTAACGAGATTATAAACTATACACTTACCCTTTTCTATATTTTCACTACTGCCGCGCTTCGCTTGCCTCCTCAAAAAAATAAACAAAATAAATTTTATTTATTTTTTCGAGGTATGTTTTACCTCAAATTCCTGTTGCTTTTCATTTTTGAATTTGCGAACTAGCTATAACCTAAATTTTCCTATCTACGTGGCAGAGCCACGAGATATTTACGGAAAATTTTCCCTTCGGGAACGTCCACAGCAGCTATTATAACATTAAATTTTGTAGCGGACTGCTTATGGTCGATTTATTAGACCCAGAGAGATTAAAATTATATGATGAATATCCAATTAGATGTATTAGTTCCTTGAGAAGTCCTAATGCACCTTCCTCTAGTCCCATTTGTAGTATACTAATTTTTTCCCATGCTTCACTTATAAAGAAACACATGTATGAAAGTTCTAAATATTGCGCTCTTTTTGTCTCTGAATTTTCTTCTATTATTTGTCTAATCGCAGGATTATTGGATATAGCACCTTCTAGCAAAGTATCTTTCAATTCATCTGCATCAACATTAGCATTATTTAAGTTAGCAAACCTCATATCAGTAAGCATCAAATTAGTAGATCTCTGGTAATTTGCTGAGCCAAAATAATCCATGAAAGTAACTTGTTCAAAGTAAGCACCCTTAAAGCTAACTCCTTGCAAGTCACAACCTTGAAAATGAGTGTTTTTAAATTCAGCTGTTTCCAAGTTATATACACCCCTCAAGTCCATATTCTGGAATTTAGCAGTCAATCTAGATTTTTCGAAGTTTACATTCTGAAATGTACAATTATGAAACTCAACATACATGAATTCAACTTCCGTAAAATCAACATTCACAAATTTAACTCCTTCAAATTCAACAGAGTAAAAATAAGCACCTTGAAATTTAATATTCTTAAACTCAAACCCACTTATGTTTAAATTCTTAAATTCAACACCCTCCCAGTTAAATCCATCCAGGTTTAAACCAGATAAATATAGCGGATTTCTATCATCAGCCTGCCTAAATTTAGTTAAGTTTTCTTCAAATTTAAATATATGAATCCCATAATTATGTTTAATCTTATCAGCCCTAGCGTCAAACAAACCAATCCCAAGACCATCTGCAATCTCATCAACCATAGATTCAAGTAAACTAATCCCAAGACCATCTGCAATCGCATTAACCATAGATTTACACAGAAATGTCTCTGTTTTTGGATTTAAAAGTCCAACTACTCTCACATCAAGTAGATTAGCATTAAGTCCTTTATTAAATTTTTCTCTTAAACTAACAAAAAATAAGCTTGAATCTTTAGGAAATTTTGGATTTTTTTCAAGAATAGATTCTAATGAATGCCCTTTTAAAAAATTAGTCAGCCCACGACTATCAACAAATATAGATAAAAAACTTAATATATGCTCAATTCGAATTAAGTTTACCATAAAAGAATCTGAATGATGGATTTCAGGAATTCTCTTGATAATCATTTCATGTCTTAGATTAAGTGATAGATTATTAAAATTAGTATTATTCAATTTTATATACTCTTATTCTTTAAATTTGCTAAAAAATGTTAAAAATTTCATCCAGAAATTACTAACCCATAGATACTAATTATAGCCAGTTCTTAATAATTTTTGGTATAATTTTGGGGAGTTTGCGTGCCGCCCATTCAATCCAGGGCAATCAGTCTCTAATATTTAGATTTTAACAAGACCATTATATGATTTATTTATGTTAAAATCATCTTTTAATATAACTATAAAGTAAAGTTATGATAGTAAAAATCGAAGGTATTGTGGAATTTGATTTATCAAAAGTTGAAACCATTGAATTTACCAAACGACTTGGCAGATATTGTATGGATTTTCAATGGCTTGATTCTGTTATTGAGGATGGCGGAAATATAACTTTGGTATTAAATTCTATACCAATCTTTTTTGAAGATAGAAATAGCAGAAAAAATGCTTACCTCAAAATAATGTATGCAAAATCTAAAGGCATACGCATCTTTGAGTCAACACGTTATGATCTTGCAATTGCAAGTGATAATATTTCTTTAAAACATAAATCACCGCAATTGCAAAAATAGTACAGAGATAAAGAATTTATATTACTTATAGACCACAAAATTGCAGGATAAAAATATTTTACTAATCTTTTATCATTTTTGTTTCAATTTAGATGAGATGCGAACACAACCTTTAAGAAATGCTCCAAAATTAGAAAAATCTCCTCTATCACTTACAAATCGTTTATCTTCATCTGGAATAGTTTCACTATTTTTGATACTTGCATAGGTAGAAGGATCATTATGAAAGAATGAAAATTCTACGTTTTGTGCAACACGTAGTAGTGAAGGCGGTAAATTAGGGTTACTACTATCGTTTAAAATTGCTTTTTGATACACCTCAACAACCGATTGCACTTCTTTTATCAGATTGATATTTGTGATACCTTTAAAAGTTTCTGGATTAAATTGAGGTAGAGTTGCGTAATTTAAAGAATAATATACAGGTTGCGAGAAAACTTTACTAGAAAATTGTGAAGGCTCCATAACGATAGGAGCATGGTTATTCTTTAAACCATAATCACTTGTATAAACTCTTTGTATCATAGCAATTGGTGCTGAACTATCATCTATTGCAGGCCTAAATCCAGGAGCTCCATTTGTTGCTACATTAAATAAATGTCTTGCTGTATCTAGAGTATACGGGGAATATGAACTTAACCTATTTTCATACTCTATTTTACTAAAAGTAGCTTGCCAACCCTGTACGTTGTGCCACATGTCTTGTGCCATTCTATATTTTCCGGATAAATAAACAACTAAGCGAGCATATTCTGGCTCACTTAATTTTTCTAACCATTTATTACCAAAAAATAGAACCTCTGCACGCCAATTAGAATTTGTTCTTTCAGCTAATTCTTTAAATACTGCCCACTGATCATCAAGACTTGCAGGCTTACTAGCAACTAGGCTATATTTTTTTATGAGTTTATTATGGCCAAGATTGTCACTAATTTTAGGCAACATAAATATAGACCTTGCCCCAGCATTTAAATCCCAAATAAAGGAAGATAATCCAGATGGAGTTTTATTATCACCACGAGATACATTATCCAAAATCCTGGATAGTCCAAATAAATAGCCAGGCGTTGCTATTTTATGAGGCATAATTCTACGACCAGTTGGTAAATAAAATTCTGAATTCTTACTAATCACGATCCCTAATGGATTAGTGGCAGCTTGATTATAGCTTATATCACCACTTAAAGCTTTAGGTAGTAGTTCACTATTAAAGGAAATCGGATTGCCATCTGCTAATTGAAGATATACTAAGCCATCCTTTATAATTGGAAAACCAAATGAATAAGTTGCCTTATATAGTTTAAATTCTTTAGTTATTTTTACCTTATCTATAACATTTACCAAATCTGCATCTAATGCTAGTAGCAACTCTTTAGCACCAGCCCAATCTAGAGTTTCTACATTTATTTTTATTCCATCTTTCGTTTTAAACATTGTTATTATCCTATGCTAATAGATCCTAATATTAAAGTAAAATTACTTAAAATATAGGAATAACATTAATTTAAGAACCAGCTTGAATTTAGTAGAGCTTATCTGACTATCAGACTTTCTACTGATTATAAATCAAACTATAAATATGTACTAGAGATAATGTTCTATACATATAATGGTAAATATTTTGCAATATGTGTATTAATTTCCACCATACAAAATTTAAATATCAAATCAATATTCTTAAGGTTATCAAACTAAAATACTTTCTTCAAGCAAAGTCGCTACCGAATAACGTATTATATAACATTATAACATTTAGTGGCGATTTTTTTTACATTTTTTACATACCAAAATATCAAAAAACCCAATAAATATTACAACTTTATTTAATAAATTTAAATAGACATACTTTACACCTAAACTCCCCAATTTTATAGCATGTCCTTTTCATACTTTATTATATAATCCTGGATTAAACGATGAAACGCGACAGCATAGTTGTTGACTGAGTAAAGAATTCTTTGAAACTCGTTGTAAATATTTGGTTATAACCTCGTTTGGCGTTCTAAATTTAAGCGTTTTTCTAGGACGATTATTAAGTAAATT
>JBKDHQ010000164.1:0-18712 GCA_046336365.1 Neisseriaceae bacterium | reverse complement strand
GTTATAATGTTAAATTTTTAAAGATCTACTTACTTTTTGTCAGGTATTAAGGCTAGATTTCTTAAAAAATTCTTAATTTTTAAGAGCATTCGGATTTTTGGCTCATAAAATTAGTGAAATTTCAGAATTCAACAGCCCCATTATGGTTATCAAATTCTAATAGACTAAGCTAATTAGATAATTTCTGACACAAAAATTCCATCCTTGTCCACTGTGGGAAATTTCTGAGACTTGCGGTTAGAATCCTGTGTTGATGCTGTTTTTCATGATAAAGTTGATGCAAAGTTTATATGGCCAGATTAAATCCCCCTTTTTTCCTTATAATTTTTGTATATAAAAATAAAAAATTTTCAAATAAAAATTTATCTATAAGTAATTCTGTAACAAATAGTTATGTGAAATTGCTATTTTTAATATTTTCTAAATATGGCAAATAATTTACTTTAGCTGTTGTTTTATAATAAATATTCATGTATAATATCAGACTCTTCTTCCCAAAAATTTTAGGTATTAAAATTTAGGTGCAAATTTTTGCATAAGGATATAGAGTGTTTATAAAATGGTTTTTATAAAAACAGGTTTATGTTAGACAAGTATTATGATGTTGTATAAGGGTATGTGGAACATGGTAAATAATAATAATAAAAAACCAGTTCTTATCCTCAGTATTATTTTACCGGTTATAGTTTTATTCCTCTGTAGATTTTTCTACCCAATATATTTGAATTTGTACAAGATTCAATATACGTTAGGAGGATCATTTCTCTTAATTTTTGTTTCTCCTATATTAGAGGAAATTGTTTTTCGGGGGTTATTGCAAGATTTTTTCATAAAAATAATTAGAAGCAAAGTCTTGGCTTTGGGGTTACTAAATATAATATTTTCGTTGATACATGCCCATAACAATCAAAATATTGTTTATTTAAGCATCTTATTTTTTTGCGGTATTATATTTAGTATAGTCAAATATAATTATAACAAATTATCTTATGTTATATTTTTGCACGCCTATTATAACATTTTATTTGTAATTTTTACGATAGGGTGAATAAATGAAAAACTATCTATTTTTAGCAATTGGAATTTTTTATAGCTTTCTAGTTAATATAAGTTCAGCAAGTGATAGAATTATTATAAAATATAAGTCTGTAAAGTCACAACAAACATCAAATAATACTGGCATTATGAATAATGCTCAATCAAATTTCCAAAAAATACAACCATTATCTTTAAGTAAAATTGATCGTATTTCCCAAATGGCTGGAAGTTATGCAACAGAAGTTAACCAAGTGGCAAATGGTGCGCATGTATTGAAATTTAGGAAAAATTTATCAGATACCCAAATGAATCAGGTATTGGTAAAATTAAAAGCAAATAAAGATGTCGATTATGTAGAAGTTGATAGAATATTAAAACCGACAAATATACTTTTACATAATTCTTTACAATGGGATATGCGAGGTTCTTCGATGGCTGGTTCGGCTAGAACAATAGGAGATAATTTTATTGAAGCGTGGGACTATTGGAATAAAATGTATCCTGGGTCACAACCTGGCGATAATGTTGTTATTGCTGTTATTGATACTGGGTATACCCCTCATCCAAAACTTTTAAATTCTTTAGTCCCTTCTGTTGACAATTGTACTAGTGATAATGGGGTTTACCAATGTTATGGCTATCAATTTATTAGTGATTGTCGAATTGCAGGGACTTGCCCCTCTAATACTTCGGATAGTATATCAGCAATTTCTCCTCAACCAGATGGGTTAGATCGTGGTGACTTTATTACTGATAGCGAAAATGAAAGAGGATTTTTTGAAGGTTGTGGTACTGATTCAAGTTCATGGCATGGTACTCACGTGACAGGTACTTTAGTTGCTGGTGGATTTAGTGGAGGCGGTGGAATATTGGGTGGAGCGTATGGTGCAAAAGTGTTACCATTAAGGGCTCTAGGTAAGTGTGGAGGATATTCTTCAGATATTGCTAATGCCATATTATATGCAGTTAATCAATATCCTGGGATTTATAACCCAAATAAAGCACAAGTAATTAATATGAGTTTAGGTGCCGCTTATCAATGTAATACTGATATAACAACACAAAGTGCTATAAATACCGCAGTTGCAAATGGTGCTATAGTTATCGCTGCGGCAGGTAATAGTAGTGAAAATGTGAATAATTTTACTCCTGCTGGTTGTAAAAATGTAGTTTCAGTTGCAGCAAAGGGATTTGACAATAAGCTAGCTTGGTATAGTAATTTTGGAAATACGACAATTACCGCTTCAGGCGGTAATAATTCAAGTTCATCAAATACACAGGCAGACACTATATATTCAACTTTATGGGCTTCCGAAAATACATTTAATCCAAAAAGTGGTGGAACATATGTTTATTATGAAGGAACTTCAATGGCTGCTCCTCATGTAAGTGCTGCTGTTGCCGATGTAATTTCATTATTAAAAGCTAAATCTGAAACCTATACTAATTCAAAGTTAGTGTCTATTTTACAAAATAGTGCCTCATTTAAATACAATGGAAATACATCAAATAATGGATTTGGTTTAGTATCAACGGGTATGCTCGATGTTGGCAATGCAATACTCTATGCAGATATTTACTATGACCAAATGTTAACTCCAAATACTAGTTCCGCTAACGTATATATGGATGTTCCTTCTGATGTTGTATTTACTAATAACCAAGCTCAGTCAGTAGAAGTTAAATATTCTAATTTAGCCCAAATTGACAGTGTTGTGATGCAGTCAAATACATGTAATGATATTGTTTTGGAGCCTGGACAAAGCTGTACAGTAACCATTGCTAGAAATGATACAGGTAGTGAGGGGGATACGCTAGCTAATTTAGGAAGTCTTCAGGTTGTAAACAATGATGATGTCGTAGTAGCTAGTACACCCGTATTATATTCTGAGACTAACGCTCCAATTTTATCCGGAGTATCCGGACTTGGAGGAGGATGCTCTGTAGTTAAGGATACTAAAGATATAAGTCTGATTCTAATATTATTGGGATTAGCTGTAATTTATATTAGAAACAATTTGTGCACCAATCGAAAAAATAATAAAGTATGATATAATATCTCACTAGTAAAATAATTCTACTGCTAGTAGAGATCATTGAGCGATTTTCTAAGTGTAGCTGTATTAATTAGTTAAGATATAATATAGTTACCCTTAGTCGGTTGTCTAATCTAAAATGCGGAATTTACATATGTATAGTCACCAAATTATAAAATCTCAAAGATAGAGTAATTTATGAAAAAACTTATGCTTTTGATCCTAGGACTTTGTACAGGTGTTAGTGCTGTAGCAAACGAAAGGTTAATCATTAAATATAAAGAAACACAAGTACAAATAAACCAAATTAAATCTGGTAAAATGACTAAAAAACAAGTAATACAGCAAATGATGATACCATTGTCTACTTCTTCACTTTCACGCATAAAAGCATATGCTAATAATATATCGGTTATTGAGGTTAATCAAGTTGCTAATGGGGCACATGTTATTGAGTTACAAAAAAAATTAATTGAATCCGAACTTAAATTAATTATAAACAGAATTAAATCAGATCCAAGTATTGAATATGTCGAGGTTGATAGAGTTTTAAAACATATGTCTATCCCAAGCTATAACCCTATTCAGTGGGATATGATTCAACCAGTTAATGGGGATAATTTCCAGAATTTGCAGAATACTTGGAGTAATATGTCATTGTCAGGTTCACCTGGTGATGGGGTTATTGTTGCAGTTATTGATTCTGGCTATACCCCCCATGTAAATTTTTTAAATAATTTAGTACCTTTAACCAGAATATCATGTTCATCCTTAAGCGGTAGTGATAGTAATCAATGTTATGGCTATACTTTTATTAGTGATTGTGCTGTATCAGGTGCTATAAATTGCATGAATAATGAGTATCAGCCTGATGCCCTTGATTGGGGAGATTATGTTCTACCCAAGCACCCTAATTCATCTTGGCATGGTTCTCATGTAACTGGTACAATAGTTGGTAATGGTTATACTGGAGGTGGTACAATATTGGGTGGAGCATATGGTGCAAAGGCTTTACCAGTAAGAGCTATAGGTCGTGGCGGCGGTTACACGTCGGATATTGCTAATGCTATTTTATGGTCGGTTAATCAATATTCTGGAATTAATAATCCAAACCCAGCGCAAATTATAAATTTAAGTTTAGGTGGTGAAGCAGCATGTGCAGTCACCATGCAGTCAGCAATAAATACTGCAATAATTAATAATGCTATTATAGTTGCAGCAGCAGGTAATGCGAAGTGTGCAAATAATTTCTGTACGACGGGATATGATGTTTATAATGTATCACAGATAATGCCAGCTAATTGTAATAACGTAATTTCTGTATCTGCTAAAGGTTCTGATAATGATTTATCATGGTATAGTTCTTATGGTAAAACAACAATAACTGCATCAGGTGGTGATGTTTATCCTGTTAATAATGGTTCAATGAATCAAGTATATTCAGATATTTGGAACTCAACTCAAACTTATCAAAGACCAAATCAGGGAGGAATGTCTATATATACTTCATATGAAGGTACTTCCCAAGCAGCACCACATGTTGTTAGCACAATTGCAGATTTAATTTCCTATTTTAATCAAAAAGGTAAGCAATATAATACGGCTTCTATAATTGAAATATTACAAAAAAGTGCAGGCCAATTAACAAATTCATCAAATTATAATGCATCTCCACGAACTCAAGGCCAGGGTGGATCAGTAAGTGGGCTTACATTAAATGCAAATAATGCATTACTATATGCTCAGTCAATTGTTATAGCAAATGTTACTGCATCACCATCTTCATGGTCGCCAACGTCTAATTCTTCGCAGCTATTTACTTTTATTAATAAAAGCGTTGAATCAGTGACAATAGAGAGTTTTACAATAATTAATAGTGATTCATCAATATTATTCAGTATAAACGAAAATACTTGTGTTGGAACAGTTTTGGCTTATCAGCAAACATGCAATATCGAAGTTACACTTAATTCATACGGGGTTGATTCTTCTTCACTACAGTTGAAGAATGAAAGTGGTATTGTGTCATTTGTTCCCATAAATGTTAATAATATAGCTCCTGCAGTACCAAGTAGTGGGGGTGGAGGTGGTTGTTCTGCTATTCAAGGTGGAAAAGACTACAGTTTACTTTTGCTATTATTAGGTTTATCAATTTTATATGCGTTTTATTATTTTAAAAGAAAGTGTGATCATAAATGAACTCGATGTTAAAAAAGCGAAATAGTTCTTATTTATTTGGAGCTAATTCGGATTTTCTTGAAGAGTTATACGAGCGTTATCTAAACAGCCCAGATAGTGTTGACATAAAATGGAAGGATTATTTTGATTCGATTCAAGACAAACAACTAAAAGACTATACTCACTCAGATATTCGTGAGAAGTTTGCTATTTTAACGCAAAACCCAAATTTTGCGGTTGGACAATCTAAAGGTGTGAGCGAGGCTCAAGCACGTGTCTGGCAACTCATTAATAATTACCGTATGTTAGGAGTTGAGTCTGCAAATTTAGATCCATTAAAAAGAGTTACAGTTACTAAAATTGATGCCTTAAATATAAAGCACCTTGCCCTTGAGTCAGAGTTGAATAATGAATTTTATATTGATTTGGATGTTGATAAATCACTCAAACTAAAATTAAAAGATATTATTGCTAAGTTTGATTCATTATATTGTGGAACAGCTGGGTTTGAGTATACTTATATAAGTAATGAAAATGAACGTGAATGGTTAAAAAATTATATTGAGAATAAATACCAAACCTTTTCATTAAATATTGAAGAGAAAAAACAATTATTATTGAAATTAACTGAATCTGATTGTTTAGAGCGCTTTTTAAATACTAAATTTGTTGGTCAGAAAAGGTTCTCTCTAGAAGGTGGCGATAGTCTTATTCCTGCTCTTGATCGAGTAATTAATAATTTGGCAGCAGCTGGAACTAAAGAGTTATATATTGGTATGGCTCATCGTGGACGGTTGAATGTATTAGTTAATATTAATGGAAAGACTCCAGAAAAATTATACAGTGAGTTTGAAGGTAAATACAGTTTCCCTGATTTTGCTACAAGCGGTGATGTAAAGTATCATAAGGGATATAAATGTAATTATGTAACTAATAAAGGTACGGTGAAGGTTTCCACTTTGTATAATCCATCACATTTAGAAGTAGTAAATTCAGTTTTAAATGGGGTAGTTAGAGCACGCCAAGATAAGATAAATAATAGTATTAGTGATATAGCTGGAATTATTATTCATGGAGATTCTGCTTTAACTGGCTTGGGGACCAATCAAGGTGTCTTAAATATGTCAAATACTAGAGCGTATGGAGTTGGTGGATTAATTCATATTGTAGTTAATAACCAAGTTGGGTTTACTACATCTGATACAAGAGATAGTAGGTCATCACGTTTTTGCACTGATGTGGCTAAAATGATTGAATCCCCTGTTATCCATATTAATGCTGATGATGTGGAGGGGGTGGCTTTTGTTATGGATCTTGCAATTGACTATCGTAAAGCATTTAATAAAGACATTATGATTGACTTGGTTTGCTTTAGACGTCATGGACATAATGAAGCGGATGATCCGACATTAACACAACCATTAATGTATAGAAAAGTAAAAGCCCATCCTGGTACAAGAAAAGTATATGCAGATAAGTTAATTGCAGAGAATATTATTTCTGAACATGAAGTTGAAGAAATGTTTGAAAACTTTCGTGAAGGGTTATCAAAAGGTGAGCATATAAGTAAAGATAGAATGCTGCCATTACCAATTTACGAAGATTTTGACATAAAACCTATATTAAAAGCAAAACCATTTGACAAAATAAGAACTGCAATTGCTAAAGAAGAAATAGGGGAAATTGCAGATATAATTACCACTATACCTAACGAAAATTTTAAACTTCATCCTACTATTTTGCGAACCATCATTGAGCCGCGCAAGCAAATGGGAAATGGTGAATTGCCTGTTGATTTTGGCATGGCAGAAACTTTAGCTTATGGTAGTTTACTATCAAGTGGTGTTAGTGTAAGAATTTGTGGAGAAGATTCTGGGCGTGGTACATTTTCTCATCGGCATGCAGTTTGGCACAATTTTGAGCGAGATGATATTATAGATACTGGTTATATCCCTTTGACCAAATTAGAAAATAATAGTAAGATATATATATATGATTCGGTTTTAAATGAAGAATGTGCATTGGGGTTTGAGTATGGTTATAGTATTACCAACCTGAACGATTTTGTAATGTGGGAAGCACAATATGGTGATTTTGCCAATGGTGCACAAGTAATTATAGATCAATTTATTGCATCTTGTGAGGCAAAATGGGGAGTGTTAAGTAATGTAACTATGATGTTACCACATGGATTTGATGGTTCAGGTCCAGAACATTCTTCCGCTAGGCTAGAGCGCTTTTTGCAGTTATGTGCAGAAAACAATTTACAAGTGGTGCTTCCATCTACAGCAGCTCAAATGTTCCATTTAATTAGGCGACAAGCGTTAACAAACTATATTAAGCCATTAATAATCTTTATGTCAAAGCGCCTGCTGCGCTATAAAGATGCTGCTAGTGATCTAAGTGTATTCATTAAGGGAGAGTTTCAATATGTAATTGGTGATGGTGGATCACCAAGTGAGGTAGAAAAGATTATTTTATGTAGCGGGCAAGTGTATTACGATCTTTATAATGAGCGTAAAGCGCGTAATTTAGAAAAACGAGTAGCACTCATTCGTATAGAACAATTATACCCATTCCCTTCAGATATTTTAAAGTTAGAATTGTCTAAATATAAAGGTGTTAAACAATTTATGTGGGTACAAGAAGAGCCATATAATCAAGGTGCTTGGATTCAGATTCGTGACCATTTAGAGTCTGTAGTTAGTACAAAATTTGAAGTAGTCTCACGTAATGCATCTGCTGCACCTGCATGTGGGTTAATGTCAACGCATAATGAACAGTTAAAGCAAATTTTAGCAAATGCCTTTGGATAAAGATTGGAGTTATGTTTTAATGACTTAGTCCTAGCGGGAATTATATTCCCGCTATTTTTATTAAATATAGCCACAAATAAGAAATAGCCAATTAACAATTTCTATTTTTTTGTATAATATTTTTTATCTTTGCTCTTAATCAACGTAATTTAGATCTAATAAATACCTTTCTAATCTTCTAATTTTATTTGCATGTTTTTTTAATAAGATTATTTAATGACCTTATAATTAGTAAGGATTTTTTTACACTAAGTTTTGCTTGTGGCAGAACACGTTTTGAGAATTGCTCACGCAATACCATTGAAGTGCAAATCTTGTTTATGTATATCTCATATTGATCATTGTGCCACAATATTTACTGTCTACTAAATATTTAGGGTGTAATTTTAGATATAATATTATTCTAGACACATAGTTCAAAATTTTGATAATCTCTATCTATAAAATTTTATTGATGTTTGGAAAAGCTAGATGAAATGTAATATTTTTTATCGAGTTTATTCATACATTAGTAATTTAAAAATGATGAACGGTTTGTACTTAAAGTCCCATTAAATATAGCTTATCAATTATGGAACTTGATTTACCAAATTTGGTATAAAAGTAGTTTGCTATTTGCACAATATGAAAATATTTTTGATAAGTTATTTTTCTTGTCTTGGTATAAGTACTATATTGAATGTTTAATGTATTTTCTTAATGGAGAATTATTATGAAAAAATTATTAGATTCTATGCTTCTTATATCGATAGTATGTTTGACAACTCTTTTTGTTGCACAAGCTATTGCACAGCAGCATAAAAGCTCTGAAACAACCAAACAATATGCTAGTGGAAGCCTTGTTACAGCCAAAGTTAAGAGTGCACTTTTAGCGAAAAAAGATATTGATTCCACTAAAATTAAAGTAAAAAGTAAAACTATCTCTCGTGATAGAACAATTGTCACCTTAAGTGGAACTCAAAACAGCCAGGAACAAATCAATAACGCTGTTGAAACTGCTAGAAATGTAAACGGGGTAACATCAGTTGTAAACAGATTAAGGTTAGAAGAATCAAAAAGATAGAATAAGATTCATATAAATTCCATTTTACATTGCAAGTATAAATTTAACTATTGCTATGAAATTGCAATGTAAATGGATACTATTTATTGCAGAAACTTGTTTATTCATATTAAAAAGTTTTTGTAATAAACAGGAGTTTAAAATATTTTTAATAAATTTATTGATACTGCTGCTAATTTTGAAAAAATATTAAGCAAGACGGCAGCTAAGCTATTAATTGTGAAATTATGACTACTAGGAGTTTCTAACAATGAATGTGACAATGAAAATGAAAATACGTTCTAAGGTTAAAAAAGATAATACATTAGTATTAAAAAGTGATAAACAAAAAGTGGACTCTATGCATGATAATCCAAAATATGTTGCTAGTAATAAATTAAAAGACAAAGTCGCAATTATTACTTGTGGTGATAATGGCATTGGTAAGGCTGTAGCTATTGCTTTTGCAAAAGAAGGTGCTAATATAGTTATATCGTATATGAATGAAGAGGAAAGTGCTTTAGATACAAAAGAAAAAGTCGAAAAATATGGAAGGAAATGCTTAATATTTAAAGGTGACTTAAGTATGAGTAGTATGAGTACGTCTATTGTTAAGCAAACTATTAAAGAATTTGGCAAATTGGATATTTTAATAAATAACGCTGATGAACTATACCAAAATAATTTATTAGATAATGTAACAGAAGAAAATTTGGCTAAAATATTTAGAATTAATGTGTTTTCTATGTTTTATCTTACACGTGCTGCATTAAAATATTTAAAAAAAGGTGCGTCAATAATAAATACAATATCTATGGCATATAAAGAACATCCTAAGTTATTAAATTATTCATCAACTAAAGGGGCTAACTTGTCTTTTACTTATTCTCTGGCAGCATATTTAAATACTAAAGGTATTAGAGTAAATGGTATTGCACATGGTCCTATTTTATCATCTTTAATCCCTACTAATTCATCATCGTATAATTCATTAAACATGTTTGGCCAAAGCTCAGCGTTTAATCGAGGTCCAGAACATCCATTTGAATTGGCTCCTGCATACGTATATTTAGCAAGTAATATTGATTCTATGTATGTTACAGGGCAGATACTTAATGTAAGTGGGGTTCCTGTGAATTAGTAGTAATACAGTTGACCCAGTTTCCATTTTTCAAATTAAGTATGTAAGCTGGGTTAATTGTTAAGTATTCTTTTGTAGTTTTATATTAGTATAAGTAATTGAACATCAGTTGAGCCTGATAATTATCTGTATTTGAGTTATTTTCACCTGGTTGTATAGTATATCCATAACCTGCAAATACAGTTAGCCCTTTTATTTTAGGAATATTATAGCTAATTTGCAGATCATATTCAGAACTTGCTGGGATAGCTGTGGTAGAATAGTATTGATAACTTGGAATAATAGTCAATTGATTATTCAGTAAGTTTAAAGGTGTAGCAATTTTATAAGCTTGTCCCGCTGATTTTTCAATCATGCCAATCATCCATCCTGTAGTATAAAGTGGATCTGTTGCTATTTGATATGTATATGGTGAAATAATGTTGCCGTTATAATAACCATTATTTGGACCCCAAATGTTATTATAAGCTAATTGTAATCCGACAATTTTATAGTCAATTTCAAGTTGTATGCCCAACATATTACTATTTACACTATCCCCATAATCATTGCTATTTAGGATATTACCATTGCTATTACTTCCCTGTAATGCACCTTGAAGATTTAAAGTAAAAGCGAAGTCTTTATTTAAAGGAAGTTTAAGTGTAGTATCTGCATACAATAAATTTGAGTATCCTTCAAATTGGTAACCCCATATTCTAAAGTTAAGGTTATTATTTGAATTATTCCATGAAGCTCCCATAGCAATAGTACCATTACTAGTTAAATTGCCAATATTTGGAGTTGCAGTTGCATAATCAGGCATATAGTTATACATAGTTTGTTGACTAAAATTGTTTTGGCCTGGGAATTGTGCACCATTAATTGCAAAACCAGTTAATGTCCAACCATAACCTGGGTTAAGGTTAATTATTACACCTTGATAAGTCATCAAATTTAAAGCATTATTTTGATAATATGTCATCCATGGACTATTACTAATAGCAATCCAACCTGCATCAATTTGGAAAATATTTCTGTATTGGTACTGGGCAAATAATTCTTGTGGAGTAACCTGCCTTGAAACTGGTAGAGTTTGAGATTGATATAGTGGGTCAGACGGGTGTAATTGGTTACTGAAAAAAGGATTCATAATGGTTATTAGTCCTCCTACTGAAAACCCAAAAAGTTGACCCGTTTGTCCATATAAATTTGTACCATATCCATAGTTATCTGCCCCATTTTGATTAATATAACTTGCTCCTAAATATATATTCCAGTTACCGTTATAAAGTAGTTTTTCTAAAACTCCTGATTCTTTCATTGTCTTTTCATTAATTTTATGAGTATCACTTCCACTTGGCATACCAAGATAGGGATTTTGTACATATAATTGCTGTATTATTTGATCATTTTGACTAATAATTCTGCTTTCTTCAGGTGCATTAGTTTGCTGATATATTTCATTAGCTGGATCTTTTAAAGCAAATATATTCTTAGCATATATGCTTAATAATATAGTAATAAATTTTTTCATTGGTTTTATTTTACTGAAAGAGATTTTGATTATTAATACATAAATCAAGTTAGTACATCATTGTAAATGATAATGATTCTCATTTCAACTTTTTTATTTGTAGTCTAAGATAAATGCTATTAAACTTATCAAGAATTTGTAGAGTTATGGTAAAATTCCGTAATAAAATTATCAAATTAATCTTCATGTTTTATATTGAATATTATTTGTTCTGATTTAGTACAATAAGATTTTTAAAGGTATAAAAGAAATGGCAATTAGAGTTGCAATAAATGGTTATGGTCGTATTGGAAGAAATATTTTACGAGCAATATTTGAATATAATCGTTTTAGTGAAATTGAAATTGTAGCAATAAATGATATGGGACGTGATTTAGCTGTTCATGCTCATTTAACTCAAAATGATTCAGTACATGGTAGACTTAACCATAAAGTTGAAACTGAATCTGATCATTTGATTATTGATGGACACAAAATAAAAATGTATGCTGAACGTGATCCAAATTTGTTACCTTGGGGGCAGCTAGGTATTGAAATAGTATTTGAATGTACTGGAATTTTTACTTCAAAGGAAAAAGCAAGTGCGCATTTACATGCTGGTGCAAAAAAGGTTTTGATTTCTGCACCTGGTGGTAATGATGTTGATGCTACTATTGTATATGGTGTAAATCACCATATGTTAACTCGTGATATGACAGTTGTTTCTAATGCATCTTGTACAACTAACTGCTTAGCACCTGTTGCTCAAGTACTACATAATGCTGTTGGTATTGAAAATGGGTTAATGACTACAATTCATTCATATACAAATGATCAAGTTCTGACCGATAGTTATCATAGCGACATGCATCGCGCAAGATCAGCTACAATGTCGATGATTCCAACTAAAACAGGTGCAGCTAAAGCATTAGGTTTAGTCCTACCTGAATTAAATGGGCGATTAGATGGGTTATCTATTCGTGTTCCTACACCAAATGTATCATTAGTAGATTTGACATTTACAGCAAAACGAGATACGACTAAAGAAGAAATTAATCATGCAATAGTTGAAGCAGCTTCAGGTAAATTAAAAGGTGTATTAAGCGCAAGTAACGAACCATTGGTATCAATTGATTTTAATCATAATCCACATTCATCAATATTTGATTTAACTCAAACTCGTGTAACTGGTAGATTATTTAATGTATTTAGTTGGTATGATAATGAATTGGGATTTAGTAACCGTATGTTTGATAACGCTGATGCTTGGTTTCATGCTAAATAATATTTGAGTTTGGTAAAAAAGTTAAAAATAGACATGAAAATCGTAACTATTAATGTAAATGGTATTCGCTCAGCAATTACCAAAGGTTTCTTTAATTGGCTTAAAACTTTAAATGCAGATATTATTTGTTTGCAAGAAATTAAGATTGCTTTAGAAGATATCCCAAAAGATATGCTAACTTGGAATGGGTATTATAGCGAATTTCATCCTGCAGTAAAACGTGGATATAGTGGCGTTGCTATTTATGCTCGAAAAAAACCTAACAATATAATTATTGGTTTGGGGAATAAGTCAATTGATGATGAGGGTAGATATTTACAGTTTGATTATGACACATTTTCAGTAATATCGCTTTATTTACCTTCAGGATCATCTGGTCCAGATAAGCAGACAAAAAAGTTTATGTTTATGGAGCATTATAAGCCAATTTTAGTTAATAAGTTAATTTCTAAAAAAGAATATATTATTTGTGGTGATTGGAATATCGCCCATAAAGAAATTGACTTAAAAAACTGGAAGGGTAATCTTAAAAATTCTGGATTTTTGCCAGAAGAACGTGAGTGGATCGATGGTTTACTTAAATCGGGCTTTGTTGATGTTTGGAGAAAATTATATCCAGATCTTCCCGGTTATACCTGGTGGTCAAATCGCGGGCAAGCATATACAAAAGACGTGGGGTGGCGGATTGACTATCATATCTGTACACAAAAAGTTGGAGAATTAGCAAATAGTGCAGAAATTTATAAAGACACCAAATTTTCTGATCATGCTCCATTAATTGTAAATTATAATATGGAATTTAAATAGTCATTCTAATTGAATGTTATTTTAGTTATATGGCTTTATTCGATCATTATATACGTTTTACTATTGCTGAGATTTTAGCATTAAAATCAGAATCATTTGGACAATATATTACTCATTTTATCCTAAGTCATGTTCGAAAATATATTATTTTAAAAAATATACTTTATAAACATCATAGTTTGTTGATTGACATTTTATAAATCATGTGATACAATCGAAGTATTATTAATTAAATGAATAAATTAATAGTATTCATATAGCCTTAGTAAAGTCTTAAAAACAAAATCCAATATTTGGCACATATAAATTATAAACGCTATTTAAAATATTTATATTTTAAAACAAATAGTGTATTTATAACATCTGTTAAGGGAGGTTTTTCTAATGGATGATCAACAATTTTTTCTACAATATAAGAATGCATGTGAAACTATGTTTGTTTCACATACTGAAGATTGTATGTATCTCAAAGATAATGATTTAAAAATTCAAAGTATGTCAACTGGAATGTTAAAACTAATAGGCGAATCATCACTTGATAATGTTCTAAATCAAACTATTTCGGAGATAATTGCAAAAAAAAATGTGCTATATTCAAAACTTATGGGTAAGTTACAAAAGCAAGATCTACAAGTTATAAAAAATCGTAAACGGGGCATTTATTTAGAAATAATACCTAATGCTGGATCTTTAAAAATTGTTGTAATAAATAAAACACCTATTATAAATCCAGATACAGATAATGTTCTTGGAATTCATGGGCAAATAGGTACTTTAATCTGGCCAAGTTTAATTAAAACATTGTTCAGAATGAATGGCACTAAAGGTTTATTACTTAATCAGAAATGTAAAACTGATCCATTAATAGATTACCCATTGACAAACATACAGCATATTGTTCTTTTTCTTTGCATAAATAATTATTCATATTCCGAGATAGCTTTATTAATGAGTGAGTTTGGCAATCCTATAACTTCAATTCGAGTTAATGATTATTTGGAACAACTGAAATTAATTTTTCATGTACGTACAAAAGCACAACTTATTGAAAAAGCCATAGGTTTAAATTTTCATACACTACTACCTTATAATTTATTTAATAATTTTAGTACGATCGAAATTAGTGATGACTTAGCTACAATAATTTGTTGTAATTGTAGAATAGGAACTTGTACTGAGCATGTTAATAATAAAGTTATTTATTCAGATGAGGATATAGATGAATAAAATATTTTCATATTATTATATATAAATAAACCTGAACACTCATTTTTTATATTGATACATATTTATATGATACATAGGGTATAAATTTTTACTTCATACAAGGTTATTAATGCAAAATTATGCATTAAATTCCTAAATTTTGCAACAATCACGGAATTTAACTTTAATTTTGCTAAAAATTGCAAATTACATAAAAATTTATATCCTATGTAACTATTTATTGTATTTAATAAAAAAAGTGGGGCTCTTCAGGTAAATATAATTTCTCAAATACTTCACACTTAACAAAATAAAATCACATACTTATATTAAATATAGAGTATCTCTATTTCTCGTAAGTGCTTTACTTACACGATTATCCTTAATAGAACGTTTTAATTTAAAATATATTTCCGGAAAATTTAGGTTATAAATTTTAGGGTGACTTAATCTCTAGTGTGCGCTATCATACTTACTGTAGCAAATTTTTTTGGACTATATATAAAATTAACAAAATAACCGATCAAATATTGATAAACATAAGTTTTTGATTGGAATATTGAATAAAATAAGCTATAGGCTATTTCCCCTAGTTTTATATGACTAAATGTAATATCTGTAGGAGCATCAGAATGAAAAAATTATCCGTAATATTAATAAATATATTAGCGATTGCCTTAACTTCTTGCAGCACTCAAGAAACACCAACACCACAACAGCTAACTCAAGATATACAATCATTGCCACCATCTACAATAATTTCAGTAGTTGCAAAAGATAATTATCAGGTACCAACTGGTGCACAAATAATTGAAAGAACTGGATTATATGAGACTACTGATAACACTTATGATGAAAAAGGTTATAGAATCCTTATACCTCGCCAGTCAATTGTCAGAGGTGTATATAGCAATGACGGTAAAAAATGTATGGTTACTTGGAAGGCAATATATGCTAATAGAATAGAATATAAAAAGAATGCAGGTTCTATTGCATTAAGTAAACAAGTTGCACCAACTTTTTGTGATCCGGTAAGAGGAATTAAACAGAATGATCGGTTACGTATACATTTAAATAAAAATTTGCCTTTATAATAACACGATATGATGCATAAGTTATTGAAGTTTAGCCAGTTTGTTTAGGAGATAGTTATTATGAAAAAAAATTTTGAACAGATAGTATGTACTTCAAGTTTAATTGGTAAATCTGTACTTAATAATAATACTGAGCGGTTGGGTAAAATTGAAGATATTGTTTTTGATAGGTTAAGTGGACAAGTCCGTTATGTAATTTTATCTTTTGAATACTCTATGGGTATGGGTAAACAATTATATGCTCTTCCTTGGAAGATCTTAGATTATTTTCCAGTTGAAGATGCTTTTGCAGTTAATTTAGATAGAGAAAAACTACAATCAGTGTTAATATTTGATAAGGGAACGCAATTTTGTAACTAAAACCAGGAATATACAATAAATTAGTTTAATCATTTCAAAGTTGACATAGGTTTAGGAATAATTTAAATTTGTTATAATAAATAAAGGTTCTAATAATCATGGAAAACTATTTAAAAAGTAATGAGCGCAGCGGAAAGACTATTGGCAAAAAAGTTATTGGGAATGAAAACAAAATAGTAGGTAAAATAGAAGAATTGGCTATCAATATGCATACAGGTGTAGTATGCTATGCTGTTGTGTCTTTTGAGGATTCATCATGTGGCTTTAAGGAGGACTTTTATGTTATACCTTGGAAAATATTAGAATATCACCCAGTTAATGATATTTTTATGATCAGGTTTAGTCAAAGTCTTTTGAAGACTGCATCAGGTTTTAGGTTTAACCCAGATAAATGGCCTGATTTTACTGATTATACTTGGCTTAAATCAATAGATAATTTCTACGATAGTTTTGGTCATAATTTTATAAATTCTGAATCTCCTTCATGAAAATAACAAAATGATATAATACTTAATCAAAGAGGGATAAATCTATGAAGTTAACAAAACTATTTTTTGCATTTGTAATAGCCACCTCAATAATAAGCTGTGGTAAAGGTAGAAGTGATACTCCCTTGAATGATGATAGCATACAATATAATTTGCGAAGATATTCGCTGATGGTTGGAGCACAAACTAATAATTGTAAGTTAGTAAGGAATAGTACCCTTAATTGTAATAGCAAAGGTAAATTTGGAGGAGTTTATAGTATCAAATTTATGACGCCGAAAGGATCTCCTGGTGCTTATGTTGTAATACCCCCTAGTGGAGATACATATGGTTTAAACATAATGCCTGCTGATAAAAGTTGTGAGCGAGCTATTTCAAAAAATGGCGAAATATATAATTGTAATTTTATAATTGACAAAAAGGGGATAGTTAAGCCAGGAAATACTGTATATTTAGAATTAAATGGCTCACTTGGAACGGCAAAAATTGTTGCTATTAATATAAAATAGAATTTATATGATGAAAAATTGTTTTAATAAGTGCTGTTTATGTTTATTAAAGAAAGTAGGATATTATGGAAGAGTCTAAATCAAAGATATCTCTAATTATTATTGAATTAGTTGAAGCTATTATCAAGATTTATCTTGAGTATGCTGGTAAATCTGCTTTGTTGTTTAATAAATTTGCGAATATGGCAAATACTCTAGCAACTGCATTAATAAGCCTTTTTGCAATTTTTATATTTGCATTGACACTATGGTGGCTCTCAATGGGATTATTATTTATATACATACAGTACCTTGGGTTAACTCTAATTTCAACAATTCTTATTTTAGTAATAGTTAATATTAGTTTACTCTTATGTGTATTAATTAAATTTTTAAATTTAAGAAAAAAATTATTGAACCAATTTTAATTATGGGGTTGTATGGTTTATCTGATATCATCTGAGTAGTTCTGTTATTGAAAGTGAAGCATCATTATTTCAAGAAATTGCTATTATTTAATAAAAATTAATAGTATGAGTTTATTCAAGTAGCAATTTTTGGATCATGTCTGTTAAATTAGATGGATTAACGATTGGAGCATAGCGTATTACTTTTGTTCCATCTCGGTTAATCAGAAATTTTGTAAAATTCCATTTTATTTTAGTCGTATAGAATATACCACGTGCTTTATGCTTTAAATAATTGTATATAGGGTGAGTGTTTTTGCCATTGACATCAATTTTTTGCATTAATTTAAAAGATATATCATAATTCAATTTACAAAATTGTTTTATTTCTGACTCATCACCAGGTTCTTGATTATGAAATTGATTGCATGGAAATGCAATAATTTCAATTCCTTTGCTATAATAAGTTTTATATAATTTTTCTAGTTCAGCATACTGTTTTGTAAAGCCACATTTACTGGCCGTATTAACTATTATTAATACTTTTCCTTTCAAAATGTTGAAATCAAAAAATTTTCCATCTATATCAAGTGCTTTAAAGTCATATATTGAGCTATTTTTCATTTTTACCTTTGAACAAATAAAATTATTTTCTTAAATTGATGAAATTAATAATCAAGTTTTTTGTAGTTTACATTATACCATTTATATATTATCAAGATGTCGAGTTTGAATAGTAGTACTATAATACCAATTAAACCAAATAACTAGTCAGATAATATGTTATAATAATGCTAATATAATAACATTATTGTGGAGTAAATTATGACA
>JBKDHQ010000163.1:0-66539 GCA_046336365.1 Neisseriaceae bacterium | reverse complement strand
CCAATACTTATTATGATAAATATTATTTGTGCTAGTAATTTTGTGTTTTTAAAACCACAATCCTTAAATAGTGATACAATATCTTTGAGTTGGCTTGCTTGCATATTGGCTCCTACAGTGAGTTAAAAGGTTTTGTCACCGTAAGTATAAGCCAACTCTATGTTTTAATGTTAAATTTTTAATGATCTAATTATATTTTGTCAGGTAGTAAGTCAATTTTGGAGCTCGGTTATGCTTGGCACAAAGAAATATACCGGAAATACTATGTTAAAGCATATTGAATTGAGTAAAAAAGCCTTTTTAACTCCTAAACATTTTGAGCGTTGGCTAGAAATATTTAAACAGGAAGCAAGATCTATACTTTCAGAAGAAGCAGCTCAACTAATCACAAAACGAGCGGCATCAATCGCAAATGCAATTAAGCAAAGACTCTCGCAAGCTAATATTAGATAGTTATTGCTAGAGATAATCTAGAATTAGTGTTACATAAATTAAGCTTCGTTACAACACTACATTAAATAAAACAATCCGCTAAAATGTTACGCTATAAATATAGGTGAAATATTATATTAGACATCTATGTATTAACTTTGGTAACCTATTCATTAATACCGAACAAAAATATAATTATACTTTGTAAGTAATACAATACCATCTCCACAAATTAAGTAGTTTCGTTATAAACTTTAATCAACACAATGCAACATCAGTCATAACAAGCTATTGTTTAAAATGGTGGTGTCTCAAAATACTAAAACATAAGTTAGAAGGAGAAAAAATAATGAATTTAGACATAAATATACCAACTAACCAGCAACAACCATTACCAGGAGATGAACAGAAGATGATACCTGTTCCAATTCATGATGATCCTAAATATATAGGTAGCGAGAAATTAAAAAATAAAGTAGCAATTATTACCGGTGGTGATAGCGGAATTGGTAAAGCAGTGGCTATTGCATTTGCTAAAGAAGGTGCTAAAGTAGTTATCTCTTACTTAAATGAAGATGAAGATGCGTTAAATACCAAAGATATAATTGAAAAATATAATGGTGAATGTTTACTTGTAAAGGGTGATTTAAGTATAAGTGATACCAGTACTCATATTGTAAATCAAACTATAAAAGAATTTGGTAAAATAGATATATTAGTCAATCATGCTGGTGAGCAATATCAAACTAATTCACTAGAAGACGTTAAAGAAGATAGCTTAGAAAATATATTTAGAGTAAATGTATTTTCAATGTTTTATTTAACTAAAGAGGCATTGAAATATATGGATGAAGGCTCATCCATAATAAACACCGTATCTGTAGTTGCCTATAAAGGCAACCCAAAATTATTAGATTATTCTTCAACAAAGGGAGCTAATCTATCTTTTACACGTGCTTTAGCTGCATCACTAGCATCAAAAGGTATAAGGGTTAACGCTGTTGCTCCTGGTCCAATATGGACACCTTTAATTCCAGCCAGTTTTTCACCAGATAAATTAGAAAGCTTTGGCAAAGATACTCCAATTGGAAGATCAGGTCAACCATTTGAGTTAGCTCCAGCTTATGTATATTTAGCAAGTAATATTTGTTCTAGTTATGTTACAGGGCAAGTGCTTCATGTTAATGGTGGGATCCCAGTAGGGTCATAATTAAGCTATGAATAAACCATGAATTTGAGATTATTTTATTCACAAGGATAACTGTAATGCCTTACAGAAGCATAAATGATTTACCAGACAATGTAAAAAAACATTTACCTAAACATGCGCAAGAAATATATAAAGAAGCATTTAATAATGCTTTTGAAGAGTACAAAGATCCAAAGAAAATCAAAGATAATTCAAGCCGTGAAGAGGTAGCTCACAAAGTAGCCTGGAGTGCTGTTAAAAATAAGTATGAAAAAGTTGAAAAAACTGGGGAGTGGGAATTAAAACAATTCTGCTCATGCCTTATTTTTTAATTTCCAATTTTTAACAATCTACAACCATAATTTTAAAAAATAAGTTGGTAGAAATTATATGATATTACAGTTCTAGGACACTAAATTAAATTTAATATCTTATAAACTATAAATTCAAACTTTTTTGAATAAAAAAATACTATACCAAAATTAAATACTCAGCCATTTTTTTACATTACCCCTCAAGGGCAAGGATTAAAAATTTCATTTTTTATAAAGTTTTGCCAAAATTTTTAGGTAAATTTTTGCAGGTGACATAAGCAATTCATATGCAGTATCATAATTCCTAGCAAGTTAGAATTTTTCCTTTAATAAATTTTGTAGCTAACTTTTCGTGTAATAGTACCATTTAATAAACTAAGAAAAAGTAGCACTAAATACAAAAAATACTAAAGAGAGACTTTTGCTTCTATAAATGATGAAACTAGAAACGAAGCTAAGACTAGAAATTTAAAGTATACAAACTTAGACAAAAAAGATGAGAAGGTTTTGGAAAAGGGTGATGAATATAAACATATTATAGAAGAACTTGGAGGAACTCAGTACGAATGATAATACTATTTAAATTACTATAAAACTATTTAAAGGAGAGTAAAAGTGGCAACAGAGCAAAATAAATATTCATTAGATGATAACAACTATGGCACATCTAAATATACAAATGTTGTTTGGTCTGCTGTTATTGCGGGCGCAATCTTAAGTCTAGCTTATGAAGTTTTGTTTAATTTTTTAGGTATCGGTTTAGGATTTACAAGCTTTAACTTAGATAATAGTAGTATGTTCAAAATCGGCATTTCTGCTATTATTTGGCTTGCAATTAGCGGCATTATTTCAATGGGTATTGGAGGTTGGTTTACCGGTTCATTTACTAATATTAAATGTAGGTGGACCAAAGCGGTTCATGGCTTATTGGCTTGGGGACTTGCTACCTTACTTTCAGTTATGCTAGCTTCCATTGGCATGGGATCTGTTATAGGTGGCGCAGTCAGCCTTGCAGGTAATAACGCTAGCGCAATGTCAATGATGCGTATGGCAGGTTCCACAAAAGCAACACCTAGTGATCTATTAACAAATAGAGATGCCACTGGTCAAACTCAAAGCTCAACTGCTGGTGATCAAGCTAACACTGCAGCAAACGATACTAGTAGAGATACAGGGGAAACCAGTGATAACTTAGGTAAAGCATTTATTATTATGTTCATAGCCTTTGTTTTAAGTGGGGTAGCAAGCGCTATAGGGGCTGCATATGGTAGTAGCACTAGCAAAAAAACTAATATTAAAGATATGGGAACTGCTGAAACGCGTTCTACCTGACATTAATAAAAGTTTTAAATAAAATTATTCTCTTATTATATCTTACTGATTAAAAATAAACTCATTGAAAGGAAATACTATGAAAAGATTAATTATAGTCAATTTTTTGAGCATCATTTTGATGATGGCATGTACTACTAATGGGCAAACTCCTACCCCACAGAAATTATCTCAAGATATACAATCTTTGCCATCAAATACAATAATATCAGTTATTTCGCTGGAAACTTACGCTGCCCCAAAAGGCGCTGAGATAATTGAAAAAGCTGGTTTATATGAAACTGTTGATAATATTTACGATGCCAGAGGCTACAATGTAGTTATTCCTCGTAATGCACTAGTTAGAGGAATATATACTAACGATGGTAAGCAATGTACAGTTACTTGGAAAGCTATTTATCTTGATAAACAGCATTATAATAAAAACATGGGTTCATTTGAAGTAGGCAAACAGTCAGTACCAACAATATGTGACCCTATACGAGGAGTTTTTAAAGGTCAACGGTTACTGTTACATTTAAACCGCGCACTAGCGGAGCCTTTATAAGATTATCGGCATTTTAATTAGAATTACACAATAACTAAAAAGTTTTACTCTTAATTTAATTTTTATAGGAGACAGGATATGAAAGAACATTCAGAACATGTTGTACGTACTGCCGATGTTATAGGTAAATCTGTTGTAGATAAAGACAAAGAAAATATCGGCAAAATTGAAGAAATTGTTCTAGATAAAGTTAGTGGTCAAACTCGTTATGCAGTTTTATCATTTGGAGGATTTATGGGTATGGGAAGCGATTATTATGCTATACCTTGGAAAACATTAAGTTATTCACCAGAAGAAGATGCATTTACGGTTAATATAGATAAAGACAAATTAAAGTCAGCATCTGGCTTTGATAAAGATAATTGGCCTGACTTTGCTAACACTTCTTGGAGTACTTCAATTGATAAATATTATGACATTAACTACTAATTTTAATTTGAGGAGAATATATTATGGCTAATCAACAGCAAATGGAAGACAAAGCAAAAGATATGGCATCTGATGCAAAAGACAAATTAAAAGATATGGCATCTGATGCAAAAGATAAAACCGAAGATATCGGAAGAACTATAATAAATAAAAGCATTGATGCTAGCAATAATTTTTCAGAAGTAGTGAAGGCTAATCCATATAAATCTTTAACAATTGCGTTTTTGTGTGGCTGGGTTATTGCTAAATTATAGAATTTCATTTCTAAAACCTATATTAGTAAATGTAAATTTAAAGGTAGTTAGCAATAAATAAACAATAACTATTTTTATGTTAAAACTTAAATAATATAAATGTAGCGAGAAACTTTAACTCTTGAAGTAATTATTGTTAAGATATTAAAAGTTTTTTCTCTGTGTTTATTTTAAAAACTGCTTTTGAAAGGAGCAATACAATGAAAAAAATTTTATTAACTATTATAACCACTCTATCAACTATATCTATTTATGCAGAAAATATGTCATATAGTGAAAATCAGCCTTTGTACTTTAATTTAAATACAGGTATTGGAACTGGTTATACATTTACTAACCCTGGAAATGATGGTAACCAAAAAAGTGGGGCACCTTCTAATAATTACTCCTTAGGCGCAAACATAGGATATAAATTTAATGAATATGTTGCTGCTGAGATTGGTTATAACCACCTGTGGCTAGCGAAAACCTACGCTAACACTGGCGGTCAAGTTGGAGTGGAAGATATTGCTGCTAGAGGTACTCTACCTCTTGGGGATATATTTTCGTTATACGGAAGACTTGGTGTAGGTGGATATCAAAATATGGGTGGTTCTGATAATAGTGGAACTAATTTTGCACACAATATCGGAGTCTTATATGGTGCTGGTGCACAATGGGCTCTAAGTAGAAATTTAGCCCTACGTTTAGAAGACTGGTCTGTTACAGGTTTTGGACAGAATATTATCCAAGCTGGAGTTGAGTTTTCATTTTAAAACTTAATAACTTTATAAATTTATAATAAGGAAATGACTATGAAAAAATCATACTTACTCATAAATAGCTTAGCAGCTATAGTATTAATTGGATGTAATAGTGGAGGGACTAGCAATACACCAGCTAGTGGCAACCAAACTCAATATAACCTACAAAATTATGCAATGACGCAAATTTCTATGGTACCACCTGGAGATACTTGCACATTTGATCAATCTAAGAGCACCATAAATTGTGATAGTAAAGCCACATTTGCTGGAGAATATAAAATTGAATTTAATACTCCAAAAGGATCAGATGGCGCTTACGTTGTAATGCCTCCTGAAGGAGATCATTATGGTTTGAATATAGCAGCTACAGGTGAAGGATGTCCGCAAGAAGCACCTCAAGGTGGTGAAAAATATGTTTGCCACTTCACAATAGGTGCAAATGGCACAGCCAAAGCCGGAAAAAATATAGATATAAAAATTAATGGGTCTCTTGGTAATGCTAAGGTTGCAACTATAAATCTAACATAAAATTTTACAATTTATATACTCAAAGTATTTCAATTTTGGGAGCTGAAATGACAATATAAAACGCGACGACATGGACTATATGCTTTATCGTGAGCGTTTTATAAGGAATAACAAAGTCCCGGGTTGAAAAACGATGAGTATATGCTTACATATGTAAATTTATGTTTACATCTGTAAGCATCTTTCATTTATTCTAATATAATTTAGAAGGAGTTATTTTATTATATAAATAAATTTGCTATTTTGTGATTTTATAATTCACAAAATATATACTAAAAGGAGTATCAGTATGCATCCAAAAGACGTATCAAATAAGAAAGTATCTTATAAGAATATAAAACCAACCTTGTTATGTTTTTCTCATCTGAGGTGGAATTTTGTCTTTCAGCGCCCACAACACCTTTTATCTAGGTTTGCTAATGATTATAATATATTATATGTTGAAGAACCTATATACATTGAAGGAAATAAAGCATCATTAGCAATAAATGTAGTTAAAACACAAAATGTTAAAGTTTTGGCACCCCAAATTCCAACCTGGTTTAGTGCGGATATGGATAAAAAAGCACAATTTCACTTAATCAGAGATTTTCTTATTAATAACAATATAAAAGTATGTATTTTATGGTACTACACCCCTATGAGTATACAATGGAGTAAAAATATTCCAGCAAAATTAACAATTTATGATTGTATGGATGAATTATCTGCATTTAAGTTTGCCCCCCCTGAAATAAAAAAATGCGAACAGGAACTGTTATCTAGAGCTAACATTGTATTTACTGGAGGAATTAGTTTATATAAGGCAAAATGTTCTCAACATGATTATGTTTATTTATTCCCAAGTAGTGTTGATACCATCCATTTTATTAAAGCCAGAAATAATTTATCAGTACCTCACGATCAAAAACCAATACCATATCCAAGATTAGGCTTTTATGGAGTTGTTGATGAACGTTTTGATATTGACTTATTAGCAGGTCTAGCAGATAAAAGACCAGACTGGAATTTTATAATATTAGGGCCAATTGTTAAGATAGATCCAGCAACATTACCGCAATCAAAAAATATTTATTATCTAGGACCAAAGAATTATGAAGAATTACCTTATTATTTATCAAGTTGGGATATTGCCCTAATACTTTTTGCAATTAATGAATCAACAAAATATATTAGTCCAACAAAAACTCCTGAATATTTAGCAGGAGGTAAGCCAGTAGTTTCTACCCCAATTCAAGACATTGTTAATACATATAAAAACACTCAACTGGTTCGCATTGCAAATCCTCAGAACTTAACTGAATTTGAAACAGCAATTTTATCTGCATTGGCAGATGCTAAAACACCAAGCAATATATATAAAGAGGCAGATCTTTTGTTAAAAGGTTTGAGTTGGAATAATACTTATTTAGCTATGCGTGAAATAATATTAAAAGCACAAACTAGAAAGGAAGTAGCATGATAAAACATAAAAAAAGCTACTATGATTATGTTATTGTCGGGGCAGGATTTGCCGGTTCTGTACTCGCTGAAAGATTGGCAAGCGGCCTTAATAAAAAAATTTTATTAATCGATAAAAGGCCCCACATTGGTGGTAATGCTTACGACCATTATGATAAATCAGGTATTTTGATTCATCGTTATGGCCCACACATTTTTCATACTAACTCAGAACGGATCATTGATTATCTATCAATATTTACACAATGGAGACCATATGAACATCGAGTTTTAGCAAATGTAGATGATAAGCTACTTCCGATACCAATTAATTTAACTACACTTAATAAACTTTATGGATTAAATATGGATAGTGCTGAGGCAGAAAGGTTCCTAACTTTGAAAAAAGAGCCAATTACTAAAATTGAAACTTCTGAAGATGTAGTTATTAGTACTATCGGGAAAGAACTATATGAAAAATTCTTTCGAGGATATACTAAAAAACAATGGGGGCTTGATCCTTCACAATTAGATAAGTCAGTGACTGCACGTATTCCCACTCGCACAAATAAAGACGACCGCTATTTCAATGACTCTTTTCAATGTATGCCATTACATGGTTATACTAAACTCTTCGAAAATATGCTTGATCATCCCAATATTACTATTTATTTAGAAACAAGCTATAAAGAGATACGAAATAAAGTTAAGTGTAGTAAAGTAATATATACTGGTCCAATAGATGAATATTTTGATTACTATTATGGGAAATTACCATATCGTTCTTTAAATTTTGTACATAAAACACTTGATATCGAGAACTACCAGCAAGTTGCAGTAGTAAATTACCCGTCAGAAAATGTTCCTTACACAAGGGTCACCGAATATAAACATTTAACTGGACAAATACATCCAAAAACAAGTTTAAGTTGGGAATATTCTTCAGATACAGGGGACCCATTTTATCCGATCCCATGTCCAGACAACCAAAAATTATATAAAAAATATGAATTATTAGCAACAAAAACACCTAATGTGATTTTTATTGGACGTTTAGGTAGTTATCGGTATTATAATATGGATCAGGTAGTGGGACAAGCTTTAGCTACTTACAAGAAAATAGCTGAAGCAGAAGCCAACAACGAGATAAATATTTATGGTGAAGTGCTCTGTGTATAACGCACCAATATTTAATAGCTTTTTTCAAGGTGGCTTTGAATGTTCTACTCATCGTCGCCATGACGGGATACGTCTGGATTTAATAGCGAGCACTAAGCATGATACATATGCACTACATGATTATATTACATTAGCTAGACATGGAATACATACAATACGGGATGGTATTAGGTGGCACCTAATTGAACAAACTCCTCGATATTATGATTGGTCAAGCTTTCTTCCAATGCTTAAAGCTGCGCAAGTCTGTGGTATGCAAGTAATATGGGATTTATGTCATTACGGATATCCTGATGAACTTGATATTTGGAAACCTGAATTTGTAAATAGGTTTGCAAGTTTTGCCAAAGCTTTAGCCAAACTGGTTAAATCTGAAACAGATACTATCCCCTTTTATACGACTATCAATGAGATTTCATTTTGGTCATGGGCTGGAGGTGATGTAGGATACTTTAACCCTTTAGCTAATAATCGTGGTTTCGAATTAAAACATCAACTAATTAGAGCATCTATAGCGGCTATTGAAGCTATACTTGATATTGAACCTCGCGCAAGGTTTGTCCAAGCTGAGCCATTAATCAATATTATTAACCCCAATGATCCAAATTGCGAAATGGCTAAGAGAGCGTGTGAAGCACAATATCAAGCTTTTGATATGCTAATAGGTGATTTATGGCCTGGAGCAGGTGGTCATTCTGGCTTATTAGATATTATAGGGGTTAACTACTATTCACATAACCAAACTATACATAATGGTTCATTAATAACAGTTGACCATGAACTTTATCAGCCATTTTCAAAATTGTTATCACAATTATATCTGCGCTATAAGCGTCCGATTCTTATAACAGAAACTGGTGCAGAATCTAATCAGCGGTGTGATTGGTTAAGCTATATTTGCGATGAAGTCAGTATAGCCATGACACAAGGAGTTCCAATTCAAGGCATTTGTATCTATCCAATAACTAATTATCAAGGTTGGTTAGATGGTAGAAATTGTGAGACTGGTTTACTTGGAAATATTAATACACAAAATGCAAAGAGGAATATCTATAAACCACTCGCAAACTTATTATCTATGCAGCAAGAAAGATTTAATAACATGGCTATATTATCAGCACATGCTAACTCTCTATCTCAAAATGACTCTAACCTTAAAGAAACTAATTGGGCTTTTTAGTCATAATAACATTCTTTACCTCTTTTTGTGCTACCAATTTATCAGCTAGATGGGTTGGTTCAGGTAAACGAAATCTTCCACTACATTTAATAGTAAGCATAGTTGCTGTTTCTAAATCAATCTTATGTCCTACACTTACAATAACCGGCTTAACATTACTTCTGGTTCGAACTATATTACCTATAATTTCATTATTTTTCATTAGTGGGCGCGTTGAACCTCTTTCTACATCTGGTTCTTTATAATCTCCATAAAGAACACTTTTACCACAACCAAAAGTTGGCCTATCTAAAAGCACACCTAGATGTGCTGCAATTCGAAGCCGTCGTGGATGAGCAATACCGTGGCCATCAACAATAATCACATCTGGCTCTTGATGAATTTCTTTTATCACTTCTAAAATAGCAGGTATTTCACGAAAAGACAATAGACCAGGAATATATGGAAAGGTAAGTGGTTTTTCTGCTATGTGATATTCTAGCATTTCACGTATTTTTAAATCCCAGATTACAACAGCTGCAAAGTACTTAGACATATCCGCCGAAGGTGCACAATCAATTCCAGCAACATAACGTACATTAGTAGTTAAGCTAGCTATTTCTACTTTAGAAGCAAGTTTTTTTTGTAAACTAATTGCTTCTGATGGAGTTAAATCCCAATCATGTTCAAAAACAGGTTTCATATAAATTATTTAGTTAATTTTATTAAGATATTTTTAATTTGACCATCTAATAGATATCTTATTGTCTAATCCCATTTGGTCTAGAATCCTACTTACAATAAAATTAATTATATCTTCAATTGTTTTAGGATGGTTATAAAAAGCTGGAACCGGTGGTAGAATAGAAACACCCAATTCAGCTAATCTTTGCATGTTAGATAGATGTATTGCATTTAAAGGAGTTTCCCTAGGCACTAGAATTAAATTTCTTCGTTCTTTAATTATTACATCTGCAGCTCTTCCAATCAAATCATCACCAATACCTGCTGCAATTTTACCTAAAGTTGCCATAGAACATGGGCAAACAACCATTGTATCACTTACACTACTTCCTGATGCAATAGGTGAATACCAATCGGAATTAGTATAAACGTACAATATGTCATTTCTAATTAAAGTAAGTTCTTGAACTAATATTTCTTTAATTTGATTCGGATTGGCAGATAAAGAAATCCCTACTTCTTGTTTAATTGTAATAATCCCGGCTTGAGAAATAACCAGATTAATCCGATTAATATCATCAATAAATTTTGAACTTAATAGTTCTTTTAATAAAGTAAGTGCAATTGGAATACCACTAGCACCAGTAATCCCCAAAGTAATATTCATAATTTTATATACCTCAAACAATTATATTTTATTACCCCAGTCCACACTTTTTTTATTAAGTGAAATATATTTGATATATAGGTATAAATATTAAAAACAATAAAAAAAGTGTGGACTGGGGTATTGTATTATAAAATATTACGAACTTGGCTTGTTGATTTTCTTAATTCTTTAAAATATCTAAAAATGATTCTTTATATTTCTTTGTTTGCATTATTTATATATACAAAAAAATTACTTAATACCGGACAAAATTTAATTAGATCTTTAAAAATTTGACATTAAAACAAAAAGTTGGCTATACTACGCTAATGTGCTAAGAGGCACAATAACCTGTCAAAAGGATTTAATACCAATTTCACAAATTAAGTTATCAAATGAGTTGAGGACGCCATGTACAAGTAGTACATAAGGACGATAACGAATTTAATAGGTTATTTTGTGGATTTGGTATAAAAAGGCAAGTCAACCACCTTAGCAATATTGTAACACTATTAAAGAGCATTGGTTTTTCTAAATCAAATCTTTTAGTCAAAGTCATCTTCATTATTGCTACAATAACTTCTTATTTAATAATAGCAATATTTCCATAAGTCATTTAAAGAACCATTTTGAGAAGCATCATATCCATTACCACCAAATAACCATAAATTACCAAACTTATCTGTCCACGAAACAGATCTATCCCTACCTCCAGGCATATTTATATCAGAAGCTATACCCTTAGCATTATAAGTACCAAACTGGTTTATATCATTTTCATCATTCATCCAGGTCCAAGTATTTGTAGATATCTCATATTTCCATAAGTCATTTAAAGACCCACTTTCAGTTGCACCATATCCATAGCCACCAAATATCCATAAATTTCCTGAACTATCCTTCCACGAAATAGTATTTGACCTAGAGCCAGGCATATTTGTAACAGAAACTATACCCTTAGTACCATAATCACCAAATTGGTTTACTTGACTTTCACCGCTCATCCATGTCCAAGTATTTGTAGATATATCATATTTCCATCCATCATTCAAAAAACCAATTTGGGTTGCACCATATCCATAGCCACCGAATATCCATAAATTTCCTGACCCATCTTTCCATGAAACTAATGAATCTCTACTTCCAGGCATATTTGTACTAGAAGCTACGCCCTTAATACCATAATTACCAAATTGGTTTATTTGATTTCCACCACTTACCCATGTCCAAGTATTTGTATATATATCATATTTCCATAAATCATTCAAAAAAGAAATTTGATTTGCACTATATCCATAGCCACCAAATAACCAAAAATTACCAGACTCATCTGTCCATGAAGCAGATCTATTCCTACTTCCAGGCATATTTGTACTAGAAGCTACACCCTTAGTACCATAATTACCGAATTGGTTTACTTGACTTTCACCGCTCATCCAGGTCCAAGTGTTTGTAGATATATCATATTTCCATAAATCATTCAAAAAAGAAATTTGAGTTGCACTATATCCATAACCCCCAAATAACCATAAGTTACCAGACTCATCTGTCCACGAAACAGAACCATCCCTACTTCCAGGCATATTTGTACTGGAAGCAACTCCCTTAGTACCATAATCACCAAACGGATTTATTTTACTCTCACCGCTCATCCAGGTCCAAGTATTTGTAGATATTTCATATTTCCATAAGTCATTAAAAAACGCAACTTGAGTTCCAACGTAACCACGCCCACCAAACAACCATAAATTTCCTAAACTATCTGTCCATGAAATAGCCCCTTCCCTACCCCCAGGAATATTTGATGGAGATGCTATTCCTTTAATACCATAAACACCATATTGATTTATATCACTCTCCCCACTCATCCATATCCATAATGATAAGCTATTATACTGTATAGGTAAAATCCTGCTATATAATTGACTACTACCATTATTGTAGGTACCGCTAATACCTAAATTAATTTGTTTATTAGATTCAATAACTGTATCAGTGACATCAACCTGATAAGAGCAACTTGATTCAATCTTCAATGTGCCATTACATAAATTATTTGTTATCGTGGTATTTGCATTACCGCTTATTGTGACTGAACTAGGTGTAACATTATTTAGTGGATATGCTCCAATATTTTTGACTCTAACAGTTATTGTTAAAATTGTAGTCCCATACGGAATATTAATTTGACTTGCGCTTGAACTCATTGCAAGCAATGCACCAGTACCTCCGCTATTATACCAAACAATAGCTTGAGTCAATGATATCCCATTATATGGAATGATAATATTCCCATTACCTCCATAATATGGTACTTTAAAATAAATATTACAACTCGTATAAGGTTCTAATGTTGTACCACATGAATTAGGACCACTTGCTGATTCTATGCCTTCTGGATAAGTTATGGGATCTAATGTTGCCATCATGTTTCCAGCATTCATTATAGGAAAACTTCCTAATAGTGATACTTTGGTATCTATTATTGGTGATGTTCCACTAATTAAAATTGCTCCATTATTAGATGGAATTACAGCAATACTTACATTAGTTGAATATACATTAGTTTGAATTGTAGAATTAATTATTAATTTGGCTGCTACATTATTTGAGCTATTGCTACTAATTTCTATTGGTAGAATTTGGTTAATTTGCACATTTTTATCTATATAATTATCCATTATATTTACTTGAGAACTACTTATTTCAATCTTTTTTAATAAATAACTTTTTCCTGAACCTGCATAAGCATATACCATAGCATACCCTGACTGATTTCCATAATTATTAATGTTTACACCAGAACTTACTATAATACCTGATGCAGAATTGTCCAATATTTGATTATAATTAATTATTTGGCTAAAACTATTACCATTATAGCTCGCTTTCAAAACAGATGAGCCTTGTACATTAGTTGCAGACAATACTGGAGTAGTAAATTTTAATGCGCATCTTGAATTTGCAGCTATAGAATCACAACCATTTACATCGATACTAAAACTATTTATTCCTAGGTTATTGCTTATTGAATAGTCTATATTATTGATTACCTCATTACTATTATTATGTATATATATTATACTTGATGTAGCAGTATCGGCAAATACCGGCACAGTTCCGACATTATCTATAGTTATTTTCGAAGCCGATAATGGTACTGTACTACTAATCAAATTACTATTATTTGTGCCAAGATTACCAGTATTACAAGCAAACAGCATAACAACAATTAAGCAATATATCTGTGAGAGTGAGTATCTTATAAATAATTTCATTTTATTTCCCTCAAACACTTAAATGATATTTGATACTTACAATTATAGAGTATTTATTAATCCGAAACCACACTTTAGCATACCAAATTTTGGTAATCAAAGATAACAATCTAATAAATTACATTATTCTGCAACATGTAAAGATTTCCTGAGTTGATTATTAAGGGCACACTTTAAAATGAAATGGGAATTCCAATTAGCAGTTCTGAAATTCCCTGGTTTGCCCTGCTTTTCATGATTGAGTGGGCGAGATATCTTAAGACTAATTCATAGTATTAATTTATCTCAAAATAAGCTTGTAGAGTATACCGGTCACTTTAACATTATAATTGATTTAATCCAAAAATTATACTTAACCATAAGAAAATTATTTATAACCTAAAATTGAAAAACGACTACCTATTGACATTTGACAAAAATTATAGTAGAATTACTAACTTAATTATTCTTAGTTTTATTTTAAATTGAGTAAGGTTACCTAAAACAAAATCATGAAATCTTTACACATATTATTCATTAGCTTATTATTAATTATTAAACGCGATTTCAATATGATGTGAAGAAGTTGTTATATTATTTTGAACTTTTACCCGCATCAACCAAGTGCGGGTTTTTTATTGGAAATATTCATAATGAAAATGAGTGGAGCAGAAGCAATTGTAAAATCGCTAATTCAATTAAAAGTTTCACATATCTTTGGTTATCCTGGTGGTGCTATAATGCCAACCTATGATGCCCTTTATCATGTAGATGATAAGGACATGCGACATATTTTAGTTCGTCATGAACAAGGAGCAGTAATTGCAGCAGAAGGATATGCTCGTGTCAGTGGTAAGGCTGGGGTTTGTATAGCAACTTCTGGCCCTGGAGCGACCAATCTTATAACAGGAATAGCAGATGCAATGCTAGATTCGGTTCCAATTGTTTGCATTACTGGACAGGTAGCATACCATCTAATTGGCACTGATGCATTCCAAGAGGCTGACATAATAGGTATGACAGTTCCAATTACTAAATGGAATTACCAAATAACTAATGCACAAGAAATTCCTTATATAATAGCAAAAGCATTTCATATAGCAACAAGTGGAAGGCCAGGTCCAGTACTCATTGATGTAACAAAAGATGCTCAATTTGGAGAAATGGATTTCGATAGCAACATGTTCCCAAGCTTTAGTTTCAATATGCCAGCCCCATCTGAGATTGATCTATCACATGCAATACATTTAATTAACACAGCAAGAAAGCCAGTCATTTTTGCAGGCCACGGCATTGCTCTTGCAAATGCTGAGAATGAATTAATTAATTTTGCAACTAAAACCGGAATTCCCATTGCTTGTACCTTACATGGCTTATCTACAGTCGATACACAACACCCACTTTATGTTGGGTATCTCGGCATGCATGGCAATTATGCTCCTAATATATTAACAAATGAAGCTGATCTTATTATTGCAATGGGAATGCGCTTTGATGATAGAGTTACTGGCAATCTTACGCATTATGCGAAAAATGCAAAGATAATACATGTTGATATTGATAAAGCAGAGCTAAACAAGATTGTTAAAGCTGATGTTGCTATCCATGCAAATGCAAAAGAAGTATTAATTCAATTAGCAAACCGGGCAAATTCAAATAATCATGAAGCTTGGATAACAGAATTTAAAAAACACTATGACACTGAGCAACAGAAAGTAATTAACTATGAAATAACACATCAACCAGACCATAAGATCAAAATGGCTGAAGTTTTAGACAAACTATCAACAAAAACTAATCGTAATGCAATTATAGTTAGTGATGTTGGACAACATCAGATGATTGCAGCACGTTACTTCAAATATAAAAACCCTAAAAGTCATATTACATCTGGGGGCTTAGGCACTATGGGTTTTGGCTTACCAGCGGCTATTGGTGCAAAATTTGCATCCCCTGAACAAGAAGTGATTGCAGTAATTGGCGATGGTGGGTTTCAAATGAATTTGCAGGAGTTGGGAATAATTCTACAAGAAAACATAAAAGTTAAAATATTAATTTTGAATAACGAATATCTAGGAATGGTTCGCCAGTGGCAGGAAATGTTCTTTAATGAACGATACTCTTTCACAAAAATGATAAATCCAGACTTTATAAAATTAGCAGAAGCTTATTCTATTAGAGGTATGCGAGTTAATAATGCTAACGAACTAGATAAAGCACTAGATTTATTTTTAGATGCAGATACTTCATTTGTGTTGGAAGTTATGGTTGAAAAGCAAGGTAAAGTTTTTCCAATGGTTCCATCCGGGCATGGAGTACATGAAATCCGTATTGAATAAAGGATAAGGTATTAGTACAATGAATACACCACAATATATGTATGTAATTTCAATTATTTCGCAAAATAAACTATGTGTTTTGCAAAGGATTGCCGGAGTATTTTCTCGTTACCGCATTAATATTGAACATCTTAATGTTTCAAGACATTCTGAAAATTTATCATACTGGAATGTTGTTATATATAGCAATGATACACGTGTAGAATTATTAATAAATCAGCTGCAAAAAGTAATTGATTTAGTTAGTATTAAAGTGATCGATAAAGTAGATGCATTGTAGGACTAATATGGAAAATAATCAATTACAGTTAAAAGATATCGAAAATGCTGCAAATAATTTGAAGAAAATTGCCATTAACACATCATTAGAATATTCTGAACGATTATCCACACTCTATAAAGCCAACATTTATATAAAACGTGAAGATTTACAACGCTGCCGTTCTTTCAAGTTACGTGGAGCATATAATAAAATTATATCACTTAGTAAAAAAGAAAAAGAAAACGGTATTGTTTGTGCTAGTGCTGGAAATCATGCCCAAGGTGTTGCATATAGTTGTAATTCACAGAAAATTAAAGGCGTTATCTTTATGCCATTAACAACACCATTACAAAAGATTGACCGCGTGAAACAGTTTGGTGGTGTTTATGTTGAGATTGTAACCATTGGCAATACTTATGATGATGCCTATCAAGTCGCTCAAGAATATTGTAAAAAGAATAACGCAACATTTGTACACCCATTTAACGACTATATGGTTGCTTGTGGACAAGGTACAATTGGTCTAGAAATTTATCAAACACTTGGTGATGCATTAGATATAATCTTAGTTCCAATCGGTGGTGGTGGGCTTGCCTCCGGCGTATCGTCATATCTTAAACAAAAAAATCCATCAATAGAAATAATTGGAGTAGAACCAGACGGTGCTCCTGGAATGAGTCATTCAATAAACAAAGGATTCCCTACTCCTTTGGATACAATTGATACCTTTGTTGATGGAGCTGCAGTTAAGCATGTTGGTGATCTTACTTTCAATATTTGTAACAACACTTTATCTAAAACCGTTCTAGTTCCAGAAGGTAAAATTTGTACAACAATGATTGAGCTATATCAAAATGATGGTATAATAGCTGAGCCAGCTGGAAGCCTTTCCATTTCAGCACTTGATTTTATTAAAAATGAAATTAAAGGTAAAACCGTTGTATGTATTTTAAGCGGTGGGAATAATGATATTCTACGTTATCCAGAAATAATGGAAAGAAGCCTGGTTTATAATGGTAGAAAGCACTATTTAATTGTTGAATTTAGTCAAAAACCTGGGCAACTAAGGAAATTCGTAAATGATGCATTAGGTCCACATGATGATATTGTTCGTTTTGAATATATAAAAAAAACTAATCGTGAAAGTGGAGCTGCGTTAGTCGGAGTTGAGCTTTATAGTAAAGATGATTTTAAGCCACTATTACAAAGACTTGAAAATATTGGCATTAATTATAGAGTATTATCAAGTAAAGAACTATTATATAGTTATTTAATTTAGGGGAAACTGAATAATGACTAATCTAAAAGATAGAAGTGAAAAACTAACAGGAACTCTTGAAAGCAAAGACGGGTTTAAGCGTTCACCAACCCGCGCTATGCTTAGAGCTGTAGGATTTAAAGATGAAGATTTTAGTAAACCACTAATCACAGTGGCTTGCCCTTATACCAATATAACCCCATGTAATGCACATATAAGAGAATTAGGTGATATTGTGAGTGACTCAATTGAAAAAACTAACGGTAAACCAGTAATCTTTGGTACACCAGTTATTTCTGATGGTGAAACCATGGGTACGGAAGGTATGAAGTATTCTCTTGTATCACGCGAATTAATAGCTGACTGTATCGAGATGATGCATGAAGGATATAGCTCGGATGGCATTATTACGTTATCTGGATGTGATAAGACTATACCTGCAGCATTAATTCCATTAGCTAGAACAAATGCCATAGGTTTAACTTTATATGGTGGATCTATCTTACCTGGAAAATTAAATGGTCAAGATTTAACTATAGTTAGCACTTTTGAAGCAGTTGGTAAATATAGTGCTGGTAATCTGGATAAGCAGGAACTTCATCAAGTTGAGTGTCATTCATGCCCAGGACATGGCTCATGTGGCGGCATGTATACAGCTAATACAATGGCATCCGCAATTGAAGCAATGGGAATGTCTATTCCAGGAAGTGCTGCACACCCAGCTGTTGATGAAAAAAATAATATATCCATACAAAAAGCTCAAGATTGCAGTAATTCAGTTGAAGCTTTATTTAATTTAATGGATAAAAAAATTCGTGCTCGAGACATAATGACTAGAAAAGCATTTGAAAATGCAATTACTGTTGTTATGGCTCTTGGGGGTTCAACTAATGCTGTATTACATCTATTATCGCTTGCACATGAAGCAGAAGTTAATTTATCTATTGATGATTTTGAAAAAATTGGAGCAAAAGTACCTCTAATTGGTGATTTTAAGCCATTTGGTAAATATGTGATGAATGACTTATTTAAAATTGGTGGAATACCAATTGTTATGAAGCATCTTTATAATCATGGATTAATTCATGATGACTGTATTACTGTTACAGGAAAAACGGTTGCAGAAAATCTAAAAGATGTACCTGATTTACCTACTGATCAATCAATAATTTATCCAATAGATAAACCTCTTGCTCCGCCTTCAAAGCACATATTAATACTACGCGGTAACTTAGCTCCAGATGGAGCTGTATTAAAATTGTCAGGTAAAGAGATGTTACAACATCAAGGCCCTGCCCGAGTATTTGACTGTGAAGAGGATGCATTAAATGCAATTCTATGTGGTAAAATAGTAAAAAATGATGTGATTGTTATTCGTAACGAAGGCCCTAAAGGTGGACCTGGTATGCGAGAAATGTTGTCTCCGTCTAGTGCTTTGATGGGTGCAGGTTTAGGTAAAGATGTAGCACTAATTACTGACGGAAGATTCTCAGGAGGTACTCACGGCATAATGATTGGACATGTATCACCAGAAAGCTATACAGGAGGGGCAATAGCCCTAGTTAAAGAAGGGGACTTAATTACGATTGATATTAACAAGCGCACTTTAGAAATAAATATAAGTGATGCTGAATTAAAATCACGAAAAAACACTTGGATTCAACCTCAATCGAAATATACAAATGGTGTATTAGCTAAATATGCCAAACTCGTATCTAGCGCATCAAATGGTGCAGTTACAAATTAAACATTTTTATCTTTAGGAGTAATAAATATTATGGCACAAATTAATTTTGGTGGAGTATTGGAATCAGTTGTAACTCGCGAAGAATTTCCGCTAACACGTGCACGTGAAATCTTAGCAAATGAAACTATTGCAGTGATTGGTTATGGAGTACAAGGTCCTGGGCAAGCATTGAATTTGCGTGATAATGGGTTTAACGTTATTGTTGGACAGCGTAAACCATCTAAATCATGGGATAAAGCAGTTAATGATGGTTTTGTTCCTGGAACTACTTTATTTGAACCAGAACAAGCACTAGAAAAAGCAACAACCATTATGTACCTTTTAAGCGATGCAGCACAGATTGCTATGTGGCCTACTGTTAAAAAATATCTTACAAAAGATAAAGCATTATATTTTTCTCATGGTTTTGGTATTACATATAAAGATAGAACTGGAATAGTTCCACCACAAGACGTTGATGTCATTTTAGTTGCTCCAAAAGGCTCAGGTACTTCATTACGCCGTTTATTTGTTGAAGGCAAAGGTCTAAATTCTTCTTATGCCATATTCCAAGATGCTACAGGAAGAGCATTTGATCGTGCAATCGCAATAGGTATCGGAATTGGTTCTGGTTATTTATTTGAAACTACCTTTCAAAAGGAAGTATATTCTGATTTAACTGGAGAACGAGGTGTTTTAATGGGTGCATTAGCAGGGGTAATGGAAGCACAATATAGCATATTGCGTAGAAATGGCCACTCTCCATCTGAAGCATTTAATGAAACAGTTGAAGAATTAACTGAGTCATTAATTAAATTAGTCTCTGAACGAGGTATGGATTGGATGTATGCAAATTGTTCAACTACTGCACAACGTGGTGCTCTAGATTGGAAAGGACCATTTCGTGATGCAGTTTTACCTGTTTTTGAAAAATTATATGCTAAAGTTGCAAGTGGTGAAGAAGCCCAACGTTCTATAGATACTAATTCACAACCTGATTATAGAAATAGATTAGATCAAGAATTGAGTGAAATTAGAAATAGTGAAATGTGGCAAACAGGTAAAGCTGTTCGTGAATTACGTCCATAAGCTATAACTCACAAACACTAATTATAGTTCGTTTGTTTAAGTTTTAATACAAGTATGACATAGCGGCAATGATATTTTATTATATATCATTGCCATATATTACTGACTTATAAAAAGCTGCTACTTTTTAAAACATTTAACTTGGTGGAGTATGAAAAAAAATATCATAGATAAAATATGGGATAACCATATTGTGCAAAAAAAACCAGATTTTCCGTATGTTTTATACATTGACAGAATACTTTTACATGAAGTTACATCAGCACAACCCATAGAAGATATAGAAAACCGTGGTTTAACCATACGTAATAAACACAATATTCTTGCAACAGTAGATCATAGCATCCCAACTGACAAAAATAGACATTATATAGCAGACGAAACTGCACGCACTCAAGTAGAGACAATTCGTAGAAATTGTAAAAAACATGGTATTAATTTTTATGATATTGATAGTAGCCATCAAGGCATAGTTCATGTAATCGGACCAGAACTTGGATTTACCCAACCGGGTACCACAATTATTTGTGGCGATTCACATACTTCTACTCATGGTGCCTTTGGTGCTATAGCATTTGGAGTTGGCTGTACAGAGATATCTTATGCATTAGCAACTAGCTGTATTTTACAAGAAAAACCCAAAACCTTCAAAGTTGAATTTATCGGCACTCCAAGCAAATATTTTACAGCCAAAGATGCTATTTTAAAATTAATAGCTACAATTGGTATCGGTGGTGCTCAAGGTACCATAATCGAATATACTGGTGAATACATTAAGAGTTTAAGCATGGAAGCTCGTATGACTATATGTAATATGTCGATTGAGTGTGGTGCTAGAGCTGGACTAATTGCACCAGATAATACTACCTTTGAATATTTAAAAGGACGCCAATATTCACCCGCTGGAGAGAAATGGGATAAAGCAGTAGAACAATGGAAACAATTAGCTAGTGATACTGATGCAAGTTATGATAAAACTCTTACTATCAATTTAGAAAATGCAAAGCCAATGATAACTTGGGGTATTAACCCGGAACATGCAATTGCGATAAATGAAAAAACGCCAAACCCAGAACATATGGAAGATAAGGTTACTCTTGAAAAAGCATATGCATATACCAAATTAAAACCTGAACAATCTTTAGAGGGTGTGCCAATAGATTTTGCTTTTGTAGGAAGTTGCACGAATGGTAGAATCGAAGATTTACGGGCCGTTGCTAAAGTTCTAAATGGAAAAAAGGTAGCAAGTAATGTAACAATGTATATAGTACCTGGATCAGAAGCTGTTTTACAACAAGCCAAAGATGAAGGTTTAGACCAGATATTTGCACAAAGTGGAGCGGAACTTAGAATGCCTGGTTGTTCGATGTGTTTGGGAATGAACCCAGATAAAGTTCCACCGGGTAAGCGTTGTATTAGTACCACTAATCGTAATTTTATTGGCCGTCAGGGTCCAAATAGTATTACTCATTTGGCCTCCCCCCAGACTGTTGCAGCAAGTAGCATATTTGGTTACATCACAACACTAGAAAGGTTAGATAAATAAGATGGAAAAATTTAACATTTTAGCTAGTAAAATAATTCCGCTTGATTTAGATAATATTGATACCGATATGATAATTCCAGCACAATATCTAAAAAGTGTAAGTAAAAGTGGTTATGGCCAACATTTATTTGCTGCCCTTCGTGAAATGTATTCTGACTTTATCTTAAACCAAGATGCTTATAAATCTGGTAAAGTTCTACTTTCTAAAACCAATTTTGGTTGCGGGTCATCACGAGAACATGCTGTTTGGGCATTTACCCAATATGGAATCAAAGCCATTATTTGTAGTTCTTTTTCCGATATATTCTTTAATAACGCAATAAAAAATGGTCTATTACTAATCAAAATGCCTGAAAATATAGTTAACCAATGGATTAAAGCATCACTTTCTAATGCAAATCTAGAATTAACTATTGATTTACCAAATCAGACTATTACATTCTTGGATGAAAAACATAGCTTTGAATATGACCCATATAATAAATATTGCTTAATTAATGGGCATGACGACTTAGATTATTTATTATCATGTAAACACGAGATTGAAAAATATGAAAACAAAAACCGAATATAAAATTGCTGTTCTTGCTGGTGACGGTATTGGTCCTGAAGTAGTTACGGAATCACTTAAAGTCCTAAAAACAATTGAAACAAAATTTAATTATAAGTTTACATGTGTAGAAGCATTAGTAGGAGGAGCTGCTTACGGTAAGTATAGCGAGCATTTACCACAAAATACAATCGATATATGTAATGCTTCAGATGCAATATTATTTGGTTCAGTTGGTGGACCTGTAGATAAACAAAATGATGCAAAATGGATGAATTGTGAAGCAAAGTCAATTCTTGCATTACGTAGTGCATTTAAGTTTAATATAAACCTACGTAAAATGAAAATTTATCCAGAATTAGTAAGTTTATCTCCATTAAAACCAGAATTAATAAAAGATGGCTTAGATGTGGTTGTATTTAGAGAGTTACTTGGAGATATTTATTTTGGAGAGCATTACCTTGGTGAAAAAGATGGTAAAAAATATGCTTCTGATCTAGCTACTTATGACGAAGATCAAATAAAAAGCATTGCGCATCATGCATTTAAACTTGCAAAAGCCCATGCAAAAAATATTGTTTCTGTTGATAAAGCTAATGTATTGTCTACATCAAAACTATGGCGCGAGGTGGTTGCAAATGTTGCTAATGAATATCCTGAAGTCAAATATCAAAATATGCTGGTTGATAATTGCGCCATGCAAATAATTAATAATCCAAGCCAGTTTGATATTATCTTAACTTCAAACTTATTTGGCGATATTCTATCTGATGAATTATCGGTGCTATCAGGTTCTTTAGGTATGATGCCATCAGCAAGTTTTAGTGAGAATGGATTTGCCTTATATGAGCCAGCTGGTGGATCTGCACCTGATATTGCGGATAAAAATATTGCCAATCCAATTGCACAAATTTTATCGCTTGCGATGTTATTATCATACTCATTTTCTATGCATGAAGCAGCAGCTGCTATTGAAAATGCAATAAAATCAACTATTATTGATGGTTATAGAACTCAAGATTTAAAAACAAATTCAACTCATGAAAAAATAGTTGGAACTAAAGAATTTACACAACAAATTATTGAAAGATTATAATATGACCGCCAGTACCCAAATATATATTACTGATACAACTCTTCGTGATGGACAACAATCACCTGGCGCTGGTATGTCGTATGCAGACAATTTACATTATGCAGAACTTGCCAATCTATTACGTATTGATGTGTTAGAAGCAGGATTCCCATCTGCTAGTAATACTGATTTTAAAATAGTAAACCAAATATCTAAAAATATGACAAGCTCTAATTCTAATATGATAATTTCTGGGCTTTGTCAATTGAGAGAAGAGCAAGTTCACAAAACTATGGAAGCATTATCCCCTAGTTTAAGTATTGGTCGTGCACGTATTCATATTTACGTACCGGTTGATCCAGAATTAATGCCTGCATCTTTAGGAACATTTGCTGAAAATAAGCAATTAATAGTAGAGACTGTATACAAATTAATTAAAATTATGAAAGATGGTGGGTATGACGTCCAGTTTAGCCCAGAAGGTTATTCTAGAGTACGTGATAATTTTGATTTTACCACAGAGCTAATTCGTGCAGCAGTATCAGCAGGTGCTAGTGTAATAAACTGCCCTGATACTATTGGCGGTGCATTTCGTTATGAAGGTGACAACTATTTTGTCAATAAAATCAAACAACATGCAGAAATTATCAAAAAAGAATTTCCTAATCAAGATGTAGTATGGTCTGCACATTGTCATAATGATTTTGGTAATGCATTAGACAACACTTTAACTGCAGTTTTTGATGGTGTAACTAGACAAATCGAAGGATGTATTAATGGTGTTGGAGAGCGTGCAGGTAATGTGTCATTAGAACAATGTATTATGAATATCCGCCACTTTGGAAACTTACCACATTTACCACAAAAATACCATACCAATGCTGATATCGCACATTTAAAAGAGATCTCTGATTTTATAGCAGAAAAAATGCTGCCACGGCAACCTCACTTTCCAATAACAGGTAAAAATGCAGCTTCACATACTTCCGGCGGTCACATTAATGCAATCATAAATAATCCACTTGCCTATCAACCCTTTGACCCAACTTCTATCGGTAGTGGAATAAAATTCGTATTTGGTCCACTAAGCGGCAGTAATCATGCACAGCAAATAATTAACCAAAATGGATATCTCTGCGATGATAGCGATAAAGTTGCTATAACCCAAGCAATTAAAGATTATTATAGTGATAGACGTAAAGGAATAACTGATGAGGAATTATTAGTCGCTTATAAAATTTATCGCTCCCCAATTAAAACAGAGAATATAACTTATTCAAAAGATGCACAAAAAAATACTACGACACTTACTTTATCTGGTAAATTTTTTGATGAAGATTCTTTATCTGTAGTATATCATGGTAAAGGTTCTGCCTTAAGCGCCATGAATGATGCGATAGCTAAATATTTACCTAATATTGTTGTAGAAGATTATAATTCCCACTCTGAAGGTCATTCAATAAATGCTTTATGTAATTCAACAATTGTAATTTCAGTAAATAATAAAGGTAAATTTGAAGGGCATTCCACAGATGATGATATTGAAATATCTGCAATTAAAGCATTTATAAATGCAGTAAATAATGCTTATGTTGAATTAAATTATAAATGTTAATAGACTTGAGAATTTTCAGCTAAATAGTTCTGTATTGCAAATAAACTGCACTACTTCTTAATGATATATTATAAAAATCATAATGAATGACAGGAAATAATCCTATGAAAAAGTTAATTACTTCATTCATATTCTTAAATGTTTTCATTACTTCATACGCAAACCCAACTACATCAATAGAAAGTTTTTTAAATAGCTATCCAAGTATTGAACAAATTAAAATTGGATTATTTCAGCACAAATTTACTTGCCAGGAATTAATTAATGGATACCTAAACCGTATTCGCTTATATAATTTAACAATATTTAACAATCAAGCACCTTTAAATGCTATTACCCAAGTTAATTCTCAAGCCATACTTGAAGCTAAACAATTAGATATTAAATTAGCTAAAAAACAAGCATCTTTAGGAAATTTATTTTGTATTCCGGTAGTTGTAAAAGATAACTTTGATGTGGCTGGTTTACGTAGTTCTAGTGGGAGCCTTGCCTTACTTGGTACTTATCCAATAGCTGACTCTAAAATTATAAAGAACATTAAAAGCCAAGATGGAATTATTTTAGCAAAAAGCTCAATGGATGAAGTAGCTGCAGGGCTATCAGGAATAAGTAGTTTAAGCGGACGAATTGGAAATGCATATAACACCTCTTATAGCTCAAGTGGTTCAAGCGGTGGTTCTGCAGTAAGCATCGCCGCTGGATTTGCACCTCTTGCAATAGGTACAGATAATAGTGGATCAGTTCGAATCCCTGCGGCATTTAATGGCATTTATGGTTTAAGACCAACATATGGCTTAGTTAGCCATGAAGGTATTTTTCCAACAGGTAATCTGGATGGGACAGCTGGGCCAATGGCTAATAATGTTATTGATTTAGCTAACCTACTCACTGTCATGGTTAATTCAAAATTTGATTATTCAAAAAATTTACATAAAAATATTTTAGATGGTAAACATTTTGCAATAATTAGAAGTGTATCTGGGAAACCATTATGGAATAATATGCCTAAACCTATTGTCACTATTTATAATACAGTTAAAACAAATTTACAAGCTAGCGGCGCAATTATTACAACAATCGATTTGCCAAATTATAACTTAGACAGGAAATACAATATGTCGGGCACCATTGATGATATAAATTTATATCTGGCAAATAATATAAGTAGTATGAGTGACTTTAATCAGTTTTGTAATGGGAATACTAGAGTTTTTGGTAGTAAAGCACAATGCTCCAGGTTTCTTAATAGTGTAAGACCTAAAAATAGCCCAGAATATAAACAGGTAATCAAAACAATTAATAAAAACCAAGTTTATATATTAAATATAATGAAACAACAGCATATTGATGGGCTAATTCTACCTAGTGGCAAAAGTGGAATAGCAAGTTATGACTGGAGTCTAATTGGAGATCAATCTATAATCGCGTCCAATAGTGGGTTACCTGAAATTACCTTGCCTGCTGCACAATATAAGGGTTTACCAGTTGGTTTAGAAATTATAGGCCCTAAATATAGTGAAAGTGCATTACTAAATTATGCATTTGCTTATCAAGAACATTATTACACATTTAAGCCACCTCACTTATCACAAGACAGACAATCTAATAATTGGAGTATTAATAAACTCAATATGCTCTATCCTTTGATTGGAAAAACCAGCTTTGATTTAGCAATAAAACCAATAAATAAAAATAATATTAGCCCACAACAGTCAATTAGTGCTACCAAAAAAGCAATTGTACTTATTAAACAGCAATAAGTTTTTATTTTAAGAGCTAAAGGGATTTAATTTATATATAAAAGCTGATTTATACTTCAGTTAAGTCAAATAATTTTTGTAGGAAAATAATTTTTATTGTGGAGGATAAGCATATGATTAAAATTCGTAAAAGTGAAGATCGTGGCCACATACAGTATGATTGGCTAAATACGTATCATAGCTTCTCATTTGGAGAATATTATGATCCACATCATATGCATTTTCAGTCACTAAGAGTAATTAATGAAGATTATATAAAGGCTGATTCTGGGTTTCCATTTCATAGCCATCAAGATATGGAAATTCTTACTTATATCATTTCCGGACAATTAGAACATAAAGATAGCATCAATAATACTTCTATAATTAGTCGTGGTGAATTGCAGCTAATGCGTGCGGGCACTGGTATTACCCATAGTGAATATAACTCCTCTAAAGATGAGGATGTGCATTTATTACAAATCTGGATAATACCAGCAGATAAAGGTCTTAGTCCTTTATATCAGCAAAAAAATTTTGAAATTGACAATAATCTAAATAAGTTAGTTTTAGTTGCAAGTCCTGATGGCCAAAATGATAGTTTCATAATTGCACAAGATGTCAAAGTTTATGCTTCAAAAATAGCAGATACAAAAATTGACTATTTAATTAATCCAAAGCGCAAAGTGTGGATACAACTAGTTAAAGGCAACATTACCATCAATAAAGACTATTTGCTAACTAATGGTGATGGAGTTGCAATTACTGATGAGGCATCCATCAAGATAAGTGGTAGCGGTGAGTTTATTTTGTTTGATTTAGCATAGAAAGAAAATCAATTTATTATATTTGCTTTCGAGGATTGGTTATAGGCACATTCTAAAATAAATACCACATTCCAATAAATTTATCGCTTTTTGCTTTCCAATACAGATTTTAACACAAAAAAATTTACCAACATAGAAACTAAATATATTCTATTTTAGCCTTTTGCGCATACGTACATATACTTCATCATTCTCACGTTTCCCAACGCTGATAACCAATAAAATAAATCTATTATTAATTACTTCGTAAACCATCCTATAACCATGATTTCTCAATTTAATCTTATAGCATTCATGGTTACCCGTTCCCAATAATCTATCCTTTGGGATTTTAGGATTATGTAACCTACGCTTTAACATATCTTTAAATATAGTTTTAACTGAATTATCTAACTTATCCCATTCCTTTTTAGCCTTATCTTCAAACTCTAGATTATAAGTCATCCAAATTTACCCTAATTGTATTTGTTTTCCCATCTTCTAATTCTTTAAGCCTCTCATTAGCGACCTTTCTTAATTCAATATCATCTAATATATCCATAAAATATTCCATCAATTTTTCAGGAATTAAATAGGCTTTTACACTATCACGATTCAGTACCGCTACTGGTTCTTGAAAATCATCAAGAAACTTTGTATCCCCACGCTTTAAATCTGTAATTCCAATAGTTTTTTGCGCGTATATTGCATGTAAGCTCATTTTACCATCCTTTTAAATGTGCTTTATAATGTTTAATAATAATACAAATTGAGAGCAAATGTCAACTTTATTTGCAAAAATAAGCTTCCGATACCAGCAAACACATTGCAAAATAATTATTTCTTCAAAATGTTTCCGCTTAAATGCATTCGATATAAATATAACTCAAATAAGAAAGTTTGAACTGCAGATTTTATTTAAGCTTTTCCTTGCCTAATCTCTAGATTTAGTTTTAATAGATTAAAAGTAAGATTAATAGTTAGTACTAATTTGATTTAGTTTAATTGATCAAGCTTTTTTGCTACCTTAATATTTTTCAGTTTGACATAATTAGGTAATCCACTAATATACTGTGGATAATCTTCTCCGTTAATTAATGGTTGTATATATTCTCTACATATATCGGTTATATGATACCCATCTTCACTGATAAAATTTCTTGGCATGAATTTCTCAAAATTAGCTACCTCGGTAAGATTTACATAGTCAATCTCCCACTTGTATGGGTTTTGTGATACACGCTTAATATAAGACATTACTGCATTATGCCCTAAAAGAGCAAGCCTTACTCCTTCCTGACCCAACGCATATGCTTGTTCCACATCAGTTTTTGATGCAATATGCCGTGCTGAACGTTGTAAGTAATCTGATATTGCGTAATGACATTTATATTGCAAATTTTTAGTAACAGTATCTGCTAAAATAGCAGCAACTCCACCTAATTGAGCATGCCCAAACATATCAGTATGATCTGAACTACTTATCAATTTACCATTAGCATTCTTTATCCCTTCAGATGCAGCAATAACACAATATCCAAATTTACTTACTGAATCTTCGACTTTAGCCAAAAATTTAGCCTCATCAAATATAATTTCAGGAAACAGTATAATATGTGGTGGTTCCGATTCATGTTGAGATGCAAGACCTGCAGAAGCTGTAATCCAACCAGCATTTCTTCCCATACACTCTAAAATAAAAACTTTTGTTGAGGTTGCATACATAGATGCCAAATCCAGACCAGCCTCTTTAATTGAAATAGCAATATATTTAGCCACACTACCAAATCCAGGACAATTATCAGTTATAACTAAATCATTATCGATTGTTTTTGGGATATGGATCGCTTTGATTGGATAGCCAAGCTCATTAGCAATCTGTGAAACTTTTAAACATGTATCAGCAGAATCATTACCACCATTATAGAAAAAATATTCAATATCATGCGCTGAAAATACTTCAATTAATCTCTCATATTCCTTACGGTTTGTGTTTAAGTTCTTTAGTTTATAACGACATGAACCAAATGCTCCACCTGGTGTATAACGTAATAGTTCAATATCTGTATCAGATTCAAAACTTGTATCAATCAAATCTTCATTTAAAACACCTAAAATCCCATTATTTGCTGCATATAATTTACCAATCTTATCAAAATCTTCTCTACATGCTTTAATCACACCAGATGCTGAAGCATTAATTACTGAAGTTACTCCTCCTGATTGTGCATAAATCGCATTTTTTTTAGTATTAGTATACATTAGCTTACATTTCCCTATAATATTTGATTATGTTGTATACTCTAACAGATTCAAGTTCCCTGTTTGTTGCCAAGCTTCTAGCCTAATAGTAGTGAGCGACATCGTTTGTCGATTCCATGAAATTTGAATCTGTTAGAGTATAGCTGATAGCTTTAATTGTGAAAAAGTTATAGCAAAATTTACTGCATTGATAAGGCTAGCACTATCTGCTTTCCCACTACCAGCTAATTCCAAAGCAGTACCGTGATCAACAGAAGTTCGAATTATTGGTAACCCTAGCGTTACATTAACTCCATCTGCAAAACCTGAATATTTTAAAACGGGTAACCCTTGATCATGATACATAGCTAATATAACATCAAACTCAGATGCTCTATTAAAAATGGTATCTGCGGGATAGCTGCCACTAACATTATAACCATCATCTTGAAAGATTTTTATTACTGGATTAATTACTTCTATCTCTTCGCTTCCTAAATATCCACCTTCTCCTGCATGCGGATTTAATCCACAAACTGCAATTTTAGGATTCTTTATACCATATAAATTAGAAAAACTATGTATGATAATTTTTATAGTTCGAGAGAGGTTATCAGTAGTAATGTAGTTAGGAATATTCTTTAAAGGTAAGTGTGTAGTTAATAATGCTACTTTCATAACATTGTTTGCTAGCATCATAACTACTTTATTACAATTAAAGGCTATCGCAAAATACTCGGTATGCCCCATGAACTTAGCACCACTCATATTAATGATTTCTTTACTTAAAGGAGCGGTAACTATAGTATTACTTATTCCAGACTTGCATAACTTAATTGCTACATCTAACGTATTTAAAACGTAATTTACATTTTCAACTTTCAATTTTCCGAGTGTATCTTTACATGGGCAATTACAGTTAAGCACTAATAGCTGACTTTTATTATATTCTAAACTCGAGTAATTACAAATATCTTCAACATTATCAAAACCAACAATGTTTATATTTTTATTTAATATCTTAGCACGATCCTCAAGTAATTGTACATCACCAATTACTACTATTATATAATCACTAGAAACATTAATATTAGTTAAGTCTAAACATATATCAGGGCCAATACCGCCTGGTTCTCCTGATGTCACCAAAATTATTTTTCTACTCATTTATATCTTTAATTTTCGTTTATTTTTACATATGCAGCGTCCCTAATATTCCTAATCCATTCTGTATATAAAAGAGCTGCTTTAACTTCTCTAATTTCCTGCCTTATAGATGCTTTCACTACATCATTAGTTTTATCAGCATCACGTACTCCTTCAACTTGCAGAATATGCCATCCAAAAGGAGTTTTAATTGGTTTACTAATTTGACCAATTGGAGTTTTTATGATAGTATTTTCAAATTCCGGAACTGTATCGCCATTACTTACCCAACCAATATCTCCTCCATTAATACTACTAGCATCTTCTGAATATCGTTTGGCTAATTTCGTAAATTCCTTACTTTCTTGTTTTGGATCATTTTTATATTTATCAAGCATATCTTTTATCATTACGATTTTTTGATGTGCTTCACTATCACTATTATTCTCACCAACTTTTATTAATATATGCCTTACATGATATTGCCTAATAATTTGTGGTGTACCCAATTTTTTAATATCATTTATCTTAAATATTAGAAAACCCATTGGTAATTGAATTACTTGGGTTATATCGCCTTTACTCAAACTAGCTAATGCATTAGAGATTATTCCAGGTAGTGCAACATTACTTTTCCAGCCCAATGATCCACCTTCAAGAGCATTCGGTGCATTGGAATATTTTGCAGATACATCACGAAAAGATTGGCTATTTTTTAACGCTTGGTATGCTTCATTTGCAAGTTTTTGCTTACTTTGTATTATATCTTGTGAGGAATGCTCCGGCACACTCACAATAATATAGGATAAATTGTAGTCTATCCGTTTTTTATATGCTTCACTACTTAAAATACGCTTAATCTCATCATCTGTAACCATAATTCTAGCATCAACCTCACGTTGCTTTAATTTCTCAGCAATAATTTGATCACGAGCTTGCCTTTGAAAGTCTTCATAACTAACTCCACCTCTTGCAAGCTTAGCTTTAAATTGATCAAGTGTTAAACCTTGTGATTTGGCAATATTGTTTATTGCAGTACTTATTTCCATATCACTTGTTTGTATACCCAACCTCTTTGCTAAATCTAATTGTACTTTTAAAGTTATCATTTGGTTTAATACATTATTTCTAAAAGCTGCATTATCTTTAACTGCTATACCTTTTTGCTTATAGCTATTACGCATAAAATTAATTTCATTATTTAGCTGGCTTGAGGTAATAACCCCTTTATTCACAAATGCTACAATTAGGTCTAGTGGTTTTATACTTACATCATTTCTTGCTTTTGGTTCAGACTTTAAATTGGTAACTTTTGTTCTACTAATATTTCTTGACTCAAGTATACTCGAATTATCTGCAAACGCAAGATAACTTAATAAAGATAACATAAAAAATTTTAAGAATAATTGCATCATATTTCTACACAAAAAAATTAATGTACTAACGTAGTAACTGGTGCATAACCAGGAATATTCATTTTCAGATCGCTGGTTGGATCACCGGTACCAATATTAGTTAGACCACGCAAAGTAAACTGTACATAATATGCTGAAGTATAAGCATTATATGTATTATATGCACCAGCTGGAACAGCTGCACCAGTTGTAAACTGTTCATATACAAGTGCTAAAGACCAACATCCACCATTATATTCCAAACCACCTAAAGCATTTAAAATTTGTCCGCTCGTTAAATCATAATTCATCCTGCCGTCTAATAACCATTTATTAGAAAATAATGGCCACTGGCCAGATATATCTATAGCGTGTTGGTTTTCAGTAGCGATAGGCTGAAATTGTTGCCCTGGAACCCATGCATAAAAGAATATTGGCATTTGATATTGATAACTATATTTTACGTTTAACACTTTATGCTGTTCTGGGTTATACTTAAATTGTAATGAGTATCCATCCACATTATTAAACAGGCTATCATATTGAAAGGTAGCTGCTGTTGATATGTTATGTGCCCAATTATTACTTAACTCAGTCACAAAATTTGGTGTAGGCTGGTAAAGCTGACCAAATTGGTTGTAACTACCATAAATCAAATTATTATACGGTGTGAGATAATAACGGTAACCTGCACCCCAATTGGCTAACTCAGTACCAGTATTATCATTTAGTACTCTAGAAGTTAACCCAACTGTAATATCATTTGCAGAATTAATTCTATCATAACCAGAAAATCTATTTTCACTAAATAATTGATTTAAACTCGGAGTTGCAACCGCAGTATCAAAAACTGGTAAATTTGCCTGATTAGTTTGCGGAATATAAAGATAGTATAATCTAGGTTCCAAAGTTTGAACAAAACTAGAATTAAACCATGTAACTTCCCTATCAAAGTACAAACCAGAATCAACGGATGTAATTGGTAACTGCCGAACAACAGTACCTCCTCCTGGGTAAAAGCCTGAATATGGATCTAAAGAATAATGCGTATAATGATAGCCAAATTTAGGAGTTATATAACCCCACGCTGATTGTATTGGAGTAGTGATGCTTGGATAAAATACCAACCTTGTCCCATCTTGTAATGATGTTGCTGGGTTGCCAGTACTATCTAACACTCCTCCTCCCAATATATCAGACTTAAATACAGTTAGCTGTGAATTAAGCCCCAATTTAACAAATGTATTGTTAACCGATGTTGGATTAACATTAAAATTAATCTGCGGTAACATAGAATAAATCGGCGGAGATGGTGGCTGACCAGATGGGTTTAAAGTTTGGAAACCTTGGGTTTTTATATCAAACATTCCCCAATATGGTTGATAGCGAATAAATGCTGAACGTTCTAAATTGATATTGTCTACAAAAGAATTCGCATTACCGAAATCAACGAAATAATTATTATCTGATACAGAATTGAAAGTATAGCCTACAGTCCAATCTTTTGCTAGGGTATGATTATCTAATAAGTGCCAATAATAACGGTATTTGCCTGTTGCCCAGCTATTTGGTAATTGTTCAGTATAAATTTCTCCATTACCATTTTCTGTTAGATAACGAAATTGATCAGTCAACATGAATCCAGATATTGAATATATCTTTGGCTCAATTGTCATATCATAGTTTGGTGCCATATTCCAATAAAACGGAGTCCCCACAAAGTAGTTTGTACCTCCAGCAGAATAGCCAAGCCCACCAATTTCTGGAAGCAAAAACCCAGATTTTCTTTTTCCTAATGGAAAGTGAAAGTATGGAGTATAGAGAATAGGTAAAGACTCTACATAAAAAGTAGCATGTCGGGCCACACCTTGACTATCCTGATAATCTACACTTGTTGATTGTGATGTGAAATGCCAGGCTGGGTTTTTTGGATCACAACTTGTAAAAAAACCACTCTCTGCTTTATATCTATATTTATTATATATTTTTATTTTTTTACCTTCTACATACATTTCAGTAGTATTATCTTTTGCACTTGCTTCTTCTATCACTCCAGAATTTAAGTCAAAAAAATAGTCTGCCCATTGTCCTGTCATAACATTATATTGACGTGTTAGAACAATATTACTACCAATTGCCCGTGAATTATTTTGATTATAAATTAGCCAATCTGCGGTTAAGGTTTTGTCATCTTTATATGCAACCACATTACCACTTACATAATGGACACCACTTTCTTGACCTGTAACACTATCTGCTTGCAAATATAATGCTGATTCAGGCAAAACTGGATTTGGTACAAAATCATCTCCAGCTTGTTCCTGCCAACTTGTATCTTTGATACCACAACCTGGGAAATTTGGAGAAGTTTTAATTAAATCATTTAGTCCATTATTAGATGTACTAATATTATTTGCATAAGCATCATTTATGTATATAACAACCAATAAAATCAATATCTTATTAAACTTATGCATAGCCCCATCTAGTCAAGAAAATATATGTGATATATTATTTAAATTAAGTTGTAAATTAAATAAGATACTTATATCAATTATTAGATATATGTATATATGTTTTAACCAATGATTATATCATTTTTTGACAACTGCAATTTTTCCAAATTTAGCTGAAAAGTCTTTTGGTAATTTAGATAAATTATCTAATAAGCGTTTTGATAATAACAAGTATATTTCAGCTAATGAAGAATCCTCATCAATTATAGAGTTACCCATATCTCCAGACTCACGAATCTTTATATTCAAGGGTAATTCAGCCAAAACATCCAAGTTAAATTCAGAAGCTAATTTCTTTGCACCATACGATCCAAAAATTGGTTCCTGATGGCCACATTGGCTACAAATATGCATGCTCATATTCTCAATGATGCCAAGGCATGGTATATCCATTTTTGTATACATTCCAATAGATTTTGTCACATCAACTAGTGCAATATCTTGAGGGGTAGTAACAGTTACTACTCCAGTAATCGGCATTTTTTGGCACATAGTTAAATGTATATCACCAGTTCCTGGCGGCATATCAACAACCAAAATATCTAATTCACCCCATTTAGTATCAAAAAGTAGTTGGTGTAAAGCTTTATTAACTATTGCACCACGCCAAATTGCCGGCTGCTTTTCATCAATTAAAAAACCGAAAGATAAAATTTTAATATCAAATTTATTTAATGGAACAAAACAATTATCTTGCACTTCTGGTTTAAATAATTTTTCTCCAACCAAAGTTGGTATAGAAGGCCCATAAATATCAGCATCCAATAACCCAATATTTAGCCCCATTTTACTAAGCGCAATAGCCAAGTTAAATGCAGTGGTTGACTTACCCACCCCTCCCTTTCCAGAAGTAATTGCAATAATATTTTTAATATTAGGAATTCTCATAATTCCAGTTCGTACCTTATGCGGTACCACATCAGATATTTTGTCTAACATAGTTTTATGAACCTACAACTGACATAAAATTTGAGTATAAATAAACTCATTTTAAAATAATGATTTTTGGAAAAATATATTGATATAGGATTTATGGGGATTACCCCACATAATTCTCACTATAAAAACTTATACACCAAGCCTCTTTAGATCAGGAAAATATTAAAGTATTTAGCTTAATATAAAGACTATACCCGTTATTATACTCGCATTTTATGTTATAATACCCGTTATTTTACTAATTTGAGAGTCTTAATAGTGAGTAATAAGAACAATAAAAGAACTATTATTGTAACAACTGCACTACCGTATGCTAATGCAGACTTACATCTCGGTCATATGCTAGAACAAACCCAAGCTGACATTTGGGTACGCTTTCAAAAAATGCAAGGTCATAGTTGCCACTTTATCTGTGCTGATGATGCACACGGTACACCTATAATGTTAAAAGCTGAACAATTAAAAATCACACCAAAAGAACTAACTAATAATATTTTTAAAAGACATCTTGAAGATTCAAAAGCTTTTGATATTAATTTTGATAACTATTATACAACAGACTCTGAAGAAAATAAACATTTTGTTTATGATATATTTAATAAGTTAAAACAAAACAATAAGATCTGCACTAAAACAATTAAACAGCTATTTGATAAAGAAAAGGGAATGTTTTTACCGGACAGATATGTTAAAGGAATTTGTCCTAAATGCAGTGCAGTTGATCAATATGGTGATAATTGTGAAGTTTGTGGGGCAACCTATCTGCCTATTGATTTAGTTGATCCATATTCAGTAATATCTGGCAGTAAGCCAATTATAAAAGAATCTGAACATTACTTTTTCCGCTTAAGTGAATGTAAAGAATTTTTAGAGGAATGGCTAAATAGTAATGATCGTATGCAACAAGAATCAATTAATAAGATGCGGGAATGGTTAACATCTGGATTGCAAGACTGGGATATTTCACGAGATGGGCCTTACTTAGGCTTTCTGATACCTGGGACTCATGATAAATATTTTTATGTATGGCTTGATGCTCCAATTGGATACATGGGTAGCTTACTCAATTACTGCAAAATAAATAATTTGAATTTTCAACAATTATGGAATAACCCTGACACTGAAATTTGCCATTTTATTGGTAAAGACATTCAATACTTTCATGCTTTATTTTGGCCTGCTGTACTTAATTTTTCAGGCTATAATATACCTAGCAATATTTTTGCTCACGGATTTTTGACTATTAATGGACAAAAAATGTCTAAATCACGTGCAACATTTATTAATGCAAGCCAATTGGTAAAATCTGGAATACCAACTAATTTATTTCGTTATTATTTAGCTAGTAAATTGACTAATAAAATTGAGGATGTTGATTTTTCGGTAGATGATTTTGTCTTACGAGTAAATTCTGAATTAGTTGGCAAGTTTGTAAATATTGCAGCAAGAACATCAAGCTTTCTGACAAAATTTTTTGATAATCAACTAACAAGCAATATAAACGATAACACTTTACTAGTGCAAATCAAAGCAGCGCAATTTGAAATCTCATCATACTACCAGAATCGTGAATTTGCAAAAGCTATCCGCTCAATTATGCTATTGGTAGATCAAGTCAATATTTATGTTGATGAAACAAAACCATGGATATTAGCTAAAGATAAGGATAAACTTAACCACTTACATGAAATATGTACCATACTGATTAATGCATTTAGGATATTAACCATCTATTTAAAACCGATAACACCAAAATTAGCTACTGATATTGAGACATATTTAAATATTAAGCCATTAATCTGGAATGATTTGGAAACACTTCTATTTGATCATAAAATTAACCAGTACACTCACTTAATTAAAAGGATTGATAACACCATGATAGAAAAACTATTCGAAGCAAATAACGATGGAAGTAACACCCAACAAGGTCAAGATATACCTATACAAGATAAACAATCTGAGTCAATATATGAACCTATCGCAAATACAATCAATATTGATGACTTTAGTAAACTAGATTTACGTATTGCTAAAATCATTGATGCAAAACATGTTGATGGAGCCGATAAGCTAATTCAATTAACTCTTGATATTGGTAGCGAAACACGTAATGTATTTGCCGGGATCAAGGCAGTTTATTCACCTGAGACCTTAATTGGCAAACATACTGTGATGGTAGCAAACCTTGCTCCAAGAAAGATGAAATTTGGCATTAGTGAAGGAATGGTCTTAGCAGCAAGCTTTGAAGATAAAAACAGCGGAATTTATATATTAGAGCCACATACTGGTGCAAAACCTGGTATGCGTGTTAGGTAGTAAAGTAAGTGTGGAATATTTATGAAACAGATTGTACTTGCTTCTAATAATCAAGGGAAACTTGATGAATTTAATGCAATATTTAAAAATTCTGCTTTTGAGATAATCCCCCAATCTAAATTTAACGTCACTGAAATTGATGAACCATATTTTACATTTATCGAAAATGCACTACATAAAGCGCGACACTGTAGCAAATTTACGAATCTACCAGTATTAGCTGATGACTCTGGAATATGTGCTAACGCATTAGGAGGTAGACCTGGAGTTTATTCTGCAAGATTTGCAGGAATTCCTACCAATAGTAAAAATAACTGTAGAAAATTAGTCGAAGAATTAGAGCCTTTTACCGACAAAAGCGCATATTTTTGCTGTACATTAGTATTAATTCGCCATTATCATGACCCACAGCCAATAATATCAGATGGAATATTAAAAGGCCAAATTATTGATCATCCCAGAGGAAACAATGGATTTGGCTACGACCCCCATCTACTACTTCCACAATTTAACAAAACAGTTGCAGAATTAGACCCAGCAGAAAAAAATAAACTTAGCCACCGCTATCTTGCAATCCAAAACCTACTTCAAAAAATCAATAATATACTATAATAAAAATAAAATTTTACCTTAATTTTGCCTTTGAAATTTATTCTAGTATGAAATAGAATAAGTTATTGGTAAGATATTTCTTTAATTTATAACAAATTAATAAATTTAATTCGATATAGAACTTATATTATTCCCTTATTCAAAATTAACTATTTATTCATATCTTCGACGTATTCAACCAAATAGTTAGGTTTGACAATGCAAAAATTATTTTTGAAGGAATCAGGTTTTGAAAAATACTTATTTTAAAAAGCTATGTATAGCAGTTTATTTAATTTTATATATAACTTTATGTTGGGCTACAGTTAAGGATATACCAGGCGCTATGAGCCATGTTAGTTTATTTACAAGAGAAGCACAAATTTTCGGATTTATTATAGGCTTTGGCTTTATTTTATATGTTAGCACCTATAAATATACATTTGGCAGAAAACAAAAAAAACAATTATCTTCAAAAATGTTCTGGATTATTTTAACAATAGGTATATTCATAATTGGGGCCACTGCAGTATGGTCATTCAGAACTCCTGGTGCCTGGTTCTATGTTGATGGGATTAAAAAATATTAATTCTCAGAATAAATTTTACTAAAACTAAAAATAGTTAGCAAATTCCTAACTACAAAAAGTTAGCTATTTTCTTAGCTTCCCGTTTCAATTGCGCAAGCATTAACCATTCTAGAAAACTAAATCCTTTTAAAACTTGAACTTCTTCAAACTCCAACCTAGTTGTTGGGTTTTTTAGCGGGATAACCTTTGAGGTACTATCCTCTATCAGAGCATTTAAACTATCTATTGTATATATATCATAAACCATATTACTTTCATCACTTGTTATCCCACTAGGTAAAGCACACCATGAATTATTTTCTTCAAGAGTTTCATAAGATATGGGATCAGACAATTCTTCTGGTATTTCAATTATATGATTATCATAATTATATATCATGCTCTCCATTTTTTTAAGTTCCTGGCTAATAATAACATCAACAGCTATTTTTTCATAATTTATTTGTAACTCACCATTATTAAATTCCCCCTTAAGGCATGTTTCATTTTGAAAATCTATTTTAGTTGCAATACCATTAAGTTTAGCATCTTTAAACTCTCCTATAAATAATTTATCATCATTGAAATACAACATTTTTCCATGTCCATTCGGTTTGCCATCTTTAAACTCGCCCTCATACACATCACCATTGATATAGCCTATTCTACCATGTCCATTCGGTTGGCCATTTTCAAATTTTCCTTTATATTTACCTATATCAGGTAACATCATCTTCCCAAAGTGCTTGCAATCATTTTGCCAAGTGCCAGTAAAAATCACTGTACCATCCTTATTATTAATAAGCTTTCCTTTACTACGCATTCCATTAATAAAGTTACCTTCAAATCTATAATTTATAGGACGATATAATGCTATGCCTTCAACAAACTTTCCATCTTTAAAAACACCTTGATAAATAATGGTATTTTTCACATTTTCCTGTGCCTCTTCTTCATTATCATTATTACAAATCAACATTCCTTTTTGACTATCTGGAAGCATTTGTTTAACCGGACCTATATATTTACTGCCATTAGCATAAACAATTGTAATTATAGTATCTGGGCTATAGTTTACAAAGTCCCAATAGGTAATAACATTTTCTTGCTTATTAAATATATGTTTTCCATTAGACAAAACACCTCTGTTAAACTCTCCTTCGAGTATAACCCCATTTGCAAATGTTACTTTCCCCTTCCCATGCATTCGAAGGTCTAAAAAACCACCTTCATAACTGAGAATACCTATTTCATTATTTTTAAATGTATATTTTCCGTTAGCAAGGTTACCTCTGTTAAATTCACCTTCGAATATATCTCCATTTGCTAATGTTTGTTTACCCTTCCCATGCATTTTATATCCATGATACTCGCCCTCATATATAGCCCCATCTCGAAATTTATGTATACCATTTCCATTGCTTTGAGTTAACCTTTGCCCACTAGCACTAAACCACTTTAAACCATTATCAATGACAATGGTTCTTTTTGGGTTATTTGTATCAGTACCTGTTGGTTGATGGAATTTTGAATTTATTCTAGTAGGATTATTCATAGTAAATGTCCTTAAATATTATACGTTTTTATTAAATATAAATATATTAACTCTTACTTTAACTGAGATTTTAATATATGATAGAAATCTTGATTAGCAAAAACTGAATTATTAATTAATGTAATATTTTACATACAAATGATTTAAAGTAGAATATAATTTTGGGGAGTTTTTTATTAAAAATTTAGACAATCAAAATTTTAGGACAAACTCATTATTATTTATACATAACAGATTAGTAATTTTGAAGCTCTTAATCTTCATAAGCACACCAATTATTTATATTAAAATTTACTTAAAACAAATAACCAATACTTTTAATTATTTTAGCTAGAAACTCTACTTAATTGGCTATTATGGAGACGATACTGTGTCTGTGCTTTAGCTGCAATATCTAAATCATGAGTTACTATTACTAAACTTGTTTTGAGGTCTTCTTGAAGTTTAAAGAATATTTCTAGAACCTGATTACTAGTTTGATTATCTAAATTACCGGTAGGTTCATCGGCAAATACTAAACGTGGCTCATTTATAACAGCTCGTGCGATTGCCACACGTTGCCTTTCGCCACCAGATAATTGTGAGGGATAATGGGTATGCCTATTAGATAAGTTAAGTCGCCCTAATATATCTAATGCTTTTTCTCTCTTTTCTTTATTAATATTAGAACCACCAATGATAAGCGGCATTAAGATATTCTCCAATGCTGTAAATTCTGGTAATAAATGATGAAATTGATAAATAAACCCTAAATTCTTATTGCGTAATTTACATAATTCGATATCAGATAAGCTATGAACTAAAGTACTATCTAATCTAACCTCCCCTGAGGTTGCTATGTCTAATCCAGCTAATATATGGAGTAAGGTACTTTTACCACTACCTGAACTACCAATAATACTTACAGTCTCCCCCATGGATACCGATAAATTGACATCATTTAAAACATTTAAATCATTATCTGCTTGTTTATAAGTTTTGCAGATATTTTGGCAGTCTAATATATAATTATTACTCATAGCGAAGTGCCTCGGCTGGGTTTGTATCTGCAGCTTTTTTACTTGGATAGATAGTTGCCAAAATACTCAATAATATTGATACAATAAATATAGTCATGACATCACTTAAAAATATTTTAGAAGGTAGATAATCAATTAAATATACATCACCGTTAATCAATTTAGCTCCAGTTATTAGCTCAATAAAATGAACAATGTTTCCTATATATGTAGCCAAAAGAAGCCCCAATATAGTTCCCGACACTGTACCAATAATTCCAGACATCCCACCTTGCAATATAAATATTTTCATAATGTTTCTTTTACTAGCACCCATAGTCCTAAGAATAGCAATATCTGACTTTTTATCATTCACAGTCATCACTAATGTTGAGACTAAGTTAAATGCGGCAACTGCAACAATTAAGGTTAATATAACAAACATCATCTTCTTCTCTAAATCTACTGCAGAAAAATAATTTTTATGCTGATCAATCCAATCGCTTACTAATAAATTATCAGGTAAAATTTTGCCTAGTTGGCGTTTTACTTCCTGCGTATTCATAATATCATTAACTTTTAATCTAACACCACTAACATTATCACCCATCTTGAATAATACTTGTGCATCATGTAAATCAATTAAAACCAAACCGCTATCATATTCATACATATGCGTATTAAATATTCCGCTAATGGTAAATCTTTTAATTCTTGGTATCATACCTGCTGGAGTTACCTGACCATCTGGAGTAATCAGCATAATCTTATCGCCGATTGTTGCACCAAGGTTACGTGCTAAATCCTCTCCGATTAAAATATTGTATTTTCCAGAAATTAATGAATTATAGCTTCCTTCAACCATATTAGCATCTATATTTTCAACACTCTTTTCAAGTTTTGAGCTAATACCACGAACTACAACACCACTTACATTATTATCAAAAGATACAAGGGCCTGTCCATCAACATAAGGAGCTGTAGCTAAAACTTGCTTATTAGATTGAACTTGATTTGAAATTGTTTGCCAATTAGGCAATTTTCCAGATGCATCCATTATTTGCATATGAGCAGTAACTCCAACAATTTTCTTCCTAATTTCGTTTTGAAAACCATTCATTACAGATAAAACTGTAATTAATGCTGCTACACCAAGCGCAATACCAATAATAGAAACTAAAGAAATAAATGAAACAAAACTATTTTTTTGCTTAGCACGTAAATATCGACGCCCAACCATCCACTCAAATTTATTAAACATAAAATCTTTACCTATTTTTCATAAGGATTATATAATTCATCCATTAATTGTACAAGAAAATCTTTTAATTGACGTTGCGCAATCCCCATCAAAATACCATCCTCATAAGTATCTTGTGCCATTTGTTGCAATTCTTCCAAATTTTGTTGCATAACTTTTATTTTTTCAATACAAGAAACTCTTTCTCCAGATTCAGTTAACCATATTGGCATTGCTGTTTTACTACTACGTTTCATAGTATCAGCCTTTTTTCTTTTTGAGGCTCTTCACAGATTTTTTAACAACTCTAGATGCCTTATGCACTTTAGCATGCCTAGTTCTTCTAGGTAAGCTTGTATGTCTTAAATGATGTCGTCTACTTTTACCAACGTATTTCCCTTTTATATATCCACTTGGTAATGCTTCATTTCGTACATTTTCAAATGTTTGAACATCATCAACCTGATTATCTTCATTAATAGTTTCTTGAACAATCCGCTTAATGCCATTAGTATGAGCACGCCAATAATTATTATATTCTGTTATTTGGATTTTTTGACCAGTTCGAGGAGATTGAATAAATTGATTATTACCAATATACATGCCTATATGTGAATTTCGTCTGCCATGTAGAGTATTAAAAAGTATTAAATCTCCTGGCTGCATCTCATCGATACTTACGCGTTTACCCACCTTTGACATACCATCTGCGGTTCTAGGTAATGTAATTCCCATAGATTTTTTGAAGACATAACGAATAAAACCACTACAATCCATGCCTGTTTCGGGCGTATTACCTCCCCATTTATAAGATATGCCCATTAAGCTCATAGCTTGTATTAGAATCTCACCTATAGCATCATTATTTTGAGCAACATCTCTAATTTTACTATTTTTTGATGACTTTGACTTATACTCGTTATTTCCATCAATAACTTCCGTTGTAACATTATCAGATGGCGATTGATCAGATTTATAAACCAGTTGAGACTCTTGTGCAAGATTTCTATTATTTGCAGCATCAAATAATTCATCAGCATTAGTAAATGGAGCTTGCAATAAGCCAAACAGACAAATTAATTTGATTATACTTATTTTTTTTATTTTCATAACTTTAAAATTTTCTTATATTCAATTTAATTATTCTAGTAGAACAATTATCTGCATATCATAGTATATATGATATTAGTTTATCCTCAAAATTTAAGGATAACCATTATTAAAATTTTTCATCAATTAAAAGATATAGATTATAAAATTTCTTGGTAGAATTATAAATATTAATCTAATCAAAACCTATATCTATAATTACTGATTATAACTATTTATTTTACTATGTATCTGGACAAATTCAAGATCTCTAGATTTAGATACTAAAAAATGTTATAATCATCATCTTTATTATTTCACAATAAGTTTATATTTTTCATGAATAAAGAATACGAATTTAATAAGCTTACCAAACGTTTACGTAGTCATACGGGTAAAGCAATACATGATTATAACATGATTGAGAATAACGATACAGTAATGGTTTGTTTATCTGGCGGAAAAGATAGTTATACATTATTGGATATATTACTTGCATTACAAAAAGTTGCGCCAATTACATACAAATTAATAGCAGTTAATTTAGATCAAGGACAACCTGGTTTTCCCAAAGAGGTTTTACCTGAATATCTAAGCTCTCTAAATGTAGATTATAAGATAATAACTGAAGATACATATTCTACAGTTAAGCGCATTATTCCAGAAGGTAAAACAACATGTAGCCTTTGTTCAAGATTACGCCGCGGTATACTATATCGTGTAGCAAAAGAAATTGGGGCAACTAAAATAGCTCTAGGCCACCATCGTGATGATATCTTAGAAACTTTATTTTTAAATATGTTTTACGGTGGTAAATTAAAGGGAATGCCACCAAAATTAATCTCTGATGATGGGAATAATATCGTTATACGTCCACTTGCTTATTGTAATGAAGCTGATATCACAAAATTTGCAATTGGCAAACAATTTCCAATTATTCCATGTAACTTATGTGGCTCACAACCAAATTTACAACGTAAAGTTATAAAAGAGATGTTAAGAGATTGGGGAAAACGCTACCCAGGTAGGATTGAAAGCATGTTTCGCTCTATACAAAATATTGTACCATCTCATTTAATGGATAATCTAAAATATGATTTTAAAAGCTTGCGTACAAATGGAGCCCCATTTTTAGATGGCGATATTGCTTTTGATAAAGAAGATGTATCAACCGTTATACCGATTTCTCAAATTGGGTAATTTGTATAAATATTAATAACTAAATAAGTTAGTTTATACAATATACTGATTGCAAGATCCTTGAAATACTCTAACCGGTTATATACTAAAAACTTGAAATAATATAGATTATCTTATAGAACAAACTCTCTATTACATTTCAATTAGATAAAGCACACCTAGAATACAACCAGATACAAATGTCACAGCAGACAAGGAATGCCAAAAATCAAAAACATTAGATTGTACTGATAAAATTTGGTGTGCAACAGTTGATATCTGCCTTCTAAATCTTGCAACCATTGGAAAAATTGCAAAATAATTAACAATTAGAATAGAACCCATAGCTAATATGTACCAAAATCGTTTGGTTTTTATTAATTTCAGCTTGTGATTAACGACAACCTCAACTAAAGCAATTAGTAAACATACTACCCCTATATAGGCTAAAATACTTAAAATACTACCGGCTAATTGAGAAGCTGTAACCACATCAAGAGTTTTAAATAGCAATGGCAAGATAACTGTTGCAATCATTAAACTACCACCAATCCAAAAAGTCATAGCTATTTTACTGAATTGATGAATACTAATTATTTCTTGTGGAAGATTCTGCAAAGATGCTACAGATTTCATTTTGGTTTTATTTGTTTTATTATTACGGTTATTAGACATATGGTCTCCTAATCATTTATACCAAACCATAAATTAAACTTAACAAATTCTATTTCAACTTAATGTACTATAATTCACATAGCACTTAAAACACAATAGGCAACCTAATTTACACAACTGATATACTCAATATAACTACTTATAGTATTTAGTATAAAATCCCGAATGAACGGGATTTTATATAATTCATTATTCTTTTTTATATCTTTTTATCGATTCTACAATTTCTTCTTTTGCATATGATGCATCTTTCCAACCAGTAATTTTCACCCATTTACCAGGTTCTAATCCTTTATAATGTTCAAAGAAATATTTAATCTGATCAATATATAATGAAGGCAATCCATCAATAGTATCTATGTCTTTATAAACCGGGCAGACCTTTTTTACGGGCAATGCCAAAATTTTTGCATCAACCCCAGATTCATCTTCCATTAATAAAACACCTATTGTACGACATTTAATTACTGAAGAATGCACAAGAGGAAATGGGGTAATTACTAAAACATCAGCAGGATCTCCATCTTCAGATAAAGTATGTGGAATAAAACCGTAATTAAATGGATATGACATTCCGGTACCCACAAAACGATCTACAAATAATGCTCCAGAATCTTTATCCATTTCATATTTAATTGGAGAAGAATATGCTGGAATTTCAATAATAACATTAAATTCATCAGGAATGTTTTGCCCTGCATTAATTTTATCTATGTCCATAAAAATAAACCTTCTTTAAAAATATTGTTATAAAAACTTTCCAATAGTATATAATTATGTATAGTTGAACAATTTCAAGTATATGTAGATTTTTCTTGGAATTGCTTTCAATTACTGGATTTTAACCTGTAACACATTTATTTTGCAACTTTTATTTTTATCTTAATAAGCAGTTATACATATGCTAGACAATTTAATTATTGAATTTGACAAGGCCCTCAAAACTTTATTTTCAGAGCCAGTTTCAGTAAGAACTCATCCAGATAGCTTGATAGAAGAATCTGATTTATCTGAAAGTGATAAAAAACACGCTATTTCTCTTATGCGAGTTAATCATTGCGGTGAAGTTTGTGCTCAAGCTTTATATCAAGGACAAGCAATTACTACTTCAGATAAATCTACAAAAATAGCATTTAAAAAAGCTGCAGATGAAGAAACTGAGCATCTAGCTTGGACTAAACACCGTATAACTGAATTAGGTGGAAGAACGAGCATATTAAACCCATTATTTTACTTTGGAAGCCTAACAATTGGAATAACTGCTGGCATTATGGGTGATAAGTGGAATTTGGGATTTTTAGAAGAAACAGAAAGACAAGTTGAAGCACATCTTGAAAGCCATTTAGATAAAATAAATCCAGAAGATAGCAAAAGCATGGCTATACTACAACAAATGAAAGAAGATGAAATTAAACATGCTGAAATGGCTCATAATTATGGAGCAGCACAATTACCGCGGCCAATTAAACTGTTAATGACAGCTTTCTCTAAAATAATGACAAAAACTACTTATTATATATAGCACTTAGAAGCCATTAAAATATTTAAATAATATTTTAAATTTATTAAGCTTGTTATAACTTATCTTTACTTTATTATTTTTTTAAAATAGACTTAAGTAAACGGTAATTTTGTTTAAAATTACATGCGGTTACAACGATAATAATACTTTATTTACAATTTTATTATCAAAATAATTTTATAATTTTTAAAAATTATTTTAAATAAATTCAGACCACCATACCCCCTTTAAAATCAGTAATTTTGCTGAAATAACCTTAGTATAACTAATGAAATTCACACAACAATATATAATATTTTTTACATACAAAGATATTATATGCTATAATTACCCTCTTATTAACACAAGCAAAATATCAAAATAAAAAATTTTAAATATCTTTATCTATCAAGCGTTTTATCATGATATATGTTAGTAGGTTACAGTTCATGAATTCTTCTAAATGATTTAATAAAAATTTTTGGAATAGTGAGGGCAAAAATGAAGTTAAATGTTGATACTATCGGCCAAACTGTATTATATAACTTAAATGAAATCCAAAACTTTCTTGAAAAGCAAATCGATGAAAGCAAAGATGATGTAATTTACCGTATTGATAGGTATTATGAAGTTCATGATATTTACAATACGTTATCTAGATCTTTAAATTCAGATTTAAGCACGTATCGTAAGTCTATTCCAGATCTATTATCTAAAGCTCAAAAGTTAATAAAAAAATATACAAATTCATGGGCATTATCCATTAAGTGCTCTATAAACTAATTAAAAATACACAAAAACGAGCTAATGTGAGAAAAATAAATCTTTTCTACACATTAGCTCAAACATTTATAATAAATAAGCTTACTTAAATATCAAAAACAAATTAAGCACCATTAGCCCAACATTCATCATATGTTAAATCAAACTCATCAGTAAAACCAAGGCCATAATCTTCTCTTAAGCGAAAACGTTTTCCTGGTATTGCTCTTTGATCAATCAATTTCATATCATCTGCACTAATAGAAAAATCCATAATATTAATATTATCACGAATATGATCTTTATTTTTACTACCAGGTAATGGAACACATCCATGTTGCACTATCCATTTAAGAGCAATTTGACAAGCTGATTTATTATATTTTTTACCAATATCCACTAATAATTCATCATTATTTAATCTGCCAAAGTCTAAAGGCCTCCATACTTGATATGAGATTGAGTTTTCCTGACATAGTTCATATAGTGGTTGGTCAAAAAAATTTGGATTCATTTCCACTTGTACCCATGAAATAGGAACGCCAATTTCAAGTGCTTTTTTTAAGTGATTAACCGTTACATTGGACATCCCAACATGATGTATTTTATTCTGCTGTCTTGATTTTTCCATAGCTAACAAAGTTTTTTCAATGGGAATGCTTCTATTTGGCCAATGGATTAGATATGCATCTAAATAATCTGTTTTAAGTTTTTTTAATGTTTCTTCCAAGTCTCTATTTACATCTTCCGGGTATAACATATTGTGCCATACTTTAGAAATAATATAAAATTGCTTTCGATCTAGTTGTTGAAGCGCATCTCCTATAGCATCTAGATTTTTATAAGCAGTAGCACTATCAATAATACGATAACCAGCTTCTGCTGCCTGAACAATAGCATCAACACACACCTTTCCCAAAAGTTTATCAGAACCAAAACCAACCATTGGACATGTTACATTGCCTGTATGGAAACTTCCGCTTTTTACATCAATTTCAATTTTATCAGGAATATTTGATGAATTCATAAACTCTCCTAACAATTAACATTTATTTATAATTAGATATTTTATAATTAGATATATATTCTAACACAAAATCTACAAATAAATTTTATATAAACAATGCAAATAATGAGACTAATTCAGATTAGGAAATGTACCGTTGATACGACAAAAGCTTCATTATTTATAATAATATTTATGTTATAATCATGTACAAAACCAATAAACAACGTTTTATTTATTAAGAACTCAAAGTACTTTTAACATATATTTAAATTGGTAATTAGTTATATAATTCCATTACTTAGATTATAATTTTCACGGATACTAAAAATGTTTTTATGTCTAGATGTTGGAAACTCACAATTATGTGGCGGAATTTTTAATAATGATGAATTAATGCTTCAATTTAGATATGATTCAAAGCAAATTAATAGCTCTGATCAATTTGGAATTTTCCTAAGAAGTGTATTTCGTGAAAATAATATAGATTTTGAAAAAATTAAACGCATTGGCATAGCATCAGTGGTACCAGCTGTCGACTATACTATACGCGCAGCATGTATTAAATATTTAAATTGCGAACCACTATTTTTAAACCCTGGAATTAAAACCGGCATCTATATTAAAACCCATAATCCTAATGAGGTTGGGAGTGATCTAATTGCTGGTGCTATGGCTGCATATAACTTACATAAAGGAAAAGATATTATTGTCTTTGATCTTGGCACAGCCACAACCGCTAGCTATATAAGTAATAAAGGAGAGTATCAGGGAGTTTCAATTACACCAGGGATACGTTTAATGGTTAGTTCATTACAAAGTAATACAGCAAAACTATTTGGTGTAGATATCGTCAAACCAGAAATGGTCATTGGCAAAAATACTAAATTTTCAATTCAATCTGGAATTTACTATGCACAGCTTGGTCTAATGGAGCAAATTATTAAACAAACAGTCATAGAATATAAGCTGGCCGAGAAGCCAATTACTGTTGGCACTGGAGGATTTGCACACTTATTTTCAGAACACAACATATTTGATTATGTAATTCCCGAATTAGTTTTGTTAGGCATTTTGCATATGTTACAACTAAATTATTAGCACTTTTTAAAATGCACAATTATACTAATACCTAACCCTCACTTTTTTTATTATTGTTTATATTGATATATAAGTATAAATTTATTTCATTCAATTAAAAAGTGTGGATCAGGTATACTAATATATTTTTAAGAAAACTTTACTTCTGCACAGATTTTTGTCTGTATAATTCTTGTAAAAGCTGTTTTACTCCATTTAAAGGCATTCCCATAACTGAAAAAAAACAACCTTCAATCCTTTTAATAAATTGCCCTGCATAACTTTGAATACCATATCCACCAGATTTGTCTTTATAATCACCCATTTTTAAATATTTATGGATATCACGATCACTAACTTCATCAAAATATACCATACTTTCATTAATTAAAGTTTTTTGAAAGTCCTCATATTTTAACGAAATTGAAGTAATTACTAGATTACTTTTGCCAGAATACATCTTCCACATTCTAAAGGCATCATCATAATCAAGAGGTTTACCTAACACTGTGTCTTCAAATATTACTTCGGTATCTGCAGTTAACACAGGATATAACGGTAATTTATTATTAACTAAATAATTCCAAGCAAAGTTTGCTTTTTCATTACAAATACGAACTGAATATTCCCTAAAACTCTCATTTTGTTTTATCTCTTCAGGAATATCAATATATAAAATCTCAAACTCTAAACCCATTAACTGCAACAACTCTTTACGACGTGGACTTTTTGAAGCAAGGTAAATTTTATTAATTTCAGCAATTCCTATTATCTTGTACCAGTACTACCAAATCCACCAACTCCACGTTCGGAGTCACCAAATTCATCTACAAGCTCAAACCCAACTTGAGTAACTGGAACGATAACTAATTGTGCTATTCTTTCCATAGGGTTTAATTCAAATACTGAATTTCCTCGATTCCAAATTGAAACAAATAGTTGACCTTGATAATCAGAATCAATTAATCCAACTAAATTACCCAATACAATGCCATGCTTATGGCCCAAACCTGATCGTGGTAATATCATACCACAATATCTATTATTCTCTATATGAATAGCAATTCCAGTAGGTACAAGCTCTGTATCACCTGGTTTTAATATTAACTTGTCATTAATACAAGCACGTAAGTCTAATCCTGCAGAACCAGATGTAGCATATTCTGGCAACATAGAATGCATCTTTTCGTCAATTATTTTTACTTGAATTTTTTCTAACATGCCAATTTCCTATTTAATTAAAAGTGTTGGGTCGATTGGTTTCCCATTTTTTCTAACCTCAAAATGGAGTAATGGCTTTCCAAAAGCATCACGTCCCATCGTTGCAATTTTCTGACCACGTTTTACTACACTACCTTCTTTAATAAGATTATTTTGGTTATCTGCATAAGCACTCAAATAAGTCTTATCATGCTTTATTATGATTAAATTACCATAACCTTTTAAACCATTACCACTATATACAACTTTTCCATCATTTATAGCAACTATACTCTGACCAACCTTACCAGTATAATCTATACCTTTACTTGCTACAGTAAATTTTTTTATAATAGAGCCATCCGTTGGACTAATCCATGTACTATTGTTATTAAGAGCAGGAGCTGAAACAATTTTGCTATCTTCTTGCACTGGTTTAGTCTGCTTTTCTATTGGTGCAGTTTTTACTTCATCTTGATTTATACTACCTAATTTAGTGCCAGAATTCTCATGTATAGCACTTGGTTTTGTTTCTGAATAATCGGGTACTGTCGTTACATTAACTATAGGCGCCGGAGTTGTGCGTGTTGCACAACCAAATAATAAGAAAACACAAGATATAAGACAAATTTTTCTTTTCATTTTAAATATCCTATTAAATTGTTAATGCACTTATAAGTGGCATTTGTAAATAATCAGTTGGTAACATAAGCAATGGTGTTATTGAAACTTTTTCTTGTCGCAAAAAAACATCAACATCAGTTCCAATTTCAGCATTATTAAGATCACTAGATTCACCTTGCCAATACACAACATTTCCACGAGGAGTTATTTGTTTTTCAAGAGGTTTATGCAATGGTTTGGCACCTAGCTTAGTAGCCTCAAAACCAGAAATTTCTTCATAAGGCTTATTTGGAATATTAATATTCCAAATAAATGGCCCATCAATCTTACATTGTTTCTCATAATAGGATATCCTATCTAACAAGTCAACAACGATTTTTGCTGCAGAATCCAAATTATTAAATTCAGGACCAGGCGTTGATATAGCAAGACTTCTAATACCATGAAGAAGCCCCTCTCTCGCCGCACCAACCGTTCCAGAATAAAATATATCATCCGCAATATTCTCACCCATATTAATTCCAGATATAATCATATCCGGATAATTTTCTGGAGTTTCATAAACATATTGTAATCCAAGCCTAATACCATCAGCTGGCGTACTTGAAACAAAATATATATTTTCTGATACACATGTAATTGATATTGGCATATATACTGTTATAGATTGACCTGCCCCACTTGAATTACGTTCTGGAGCAACTATTATAACTTCATGACCAGCCTTTATAAGTGCTTGATATAGCGTATTAATTCCAAGCGCTCTATAACCATCATCATTTGTTAACAAAATTCGCATCTTAATCCTTTGAAACTATAATTGGCTCAATAGTTAAATCTATATTATAAGTTGACTTAACCATATCCTGAATAAATTTAGCAAATGTCAGTACTTCCGTTTGTGTTGATTCCCCATTATTTATAAACACAAGAGCTTGCTTTTCATAAACCGATATGCTATTTTTCTGATATCCTTTCAAACCCAGTTTATCTATCAACCACCCCGCAGAAATTTTAACAAATTTATCATCTATATCATATACTGGCAAATCTTCATATCGCTGTTTTAGAAATAACACATCCTGTCTTGTTATAATTGGGTTATGGAAAAAACTACCAACATTTCCAATAAATTTTGGGTCGGGTAGCTTTGCTTGTCTAATCTTAATAATACAATTTCTTAAATCTAATGCTGTAGCTTCAGTAGTATTTTTAATATATTGTGCAATATCTGCATATTTAATATTTAGATTAGCTTTTTTTAAAAGCTTAAACCCAACTGCTATTACTATATAATTGTGCTTAACTTTAAATACACTATTTCGATAACTAAAATTACAATCTTGAGGCTTTAGTTGTTTAAACGATTGATCCACAATATCAAATATTTTAACATATTCAATAAAATCACCAACCTCAGCTCCATAAGCACCAATATTTTGTATAGGAGCCGCACCAACTGATCCTGGTATTAAACTTAAATTTTCTAAACCAAACCAGTCATTTGCTAGAGTATAAGATACAAATTCATCCCATATTTCTCCAGCCATTGCCTCTACTATGACATAATCTTCATCTTCTGCAATTTTATCTACACCATTTAAACTATTGTGTATTACCAATCCATTATAAATTTCTGGTAGAAGCACATTACTACCCCCACCTAATACAAAATAGCGGCACTTAGTATCTTTTAAATATCCTCCAATTGCGACCAAATCTTTTAAATTGAATAATTCAATAAAATCAGTGGCAGTAGCCCTAAGCCTCATCGTATTAAACTTAGTTAAACTATAATTCTTCTGGAAATTCATGACACTTCACAAAAATGGTGCCCCTGGCAGGAATCGAACCTGCAACTGCCCCTTAGGAGGGGGCCGTTATATCCATTTAACTACAAGGACTTGTGTTTACTTAATAATTTTAAGGCTTCTTTTATACCACTACTTAAATCCACAATGTCCTTGGGTAGCTGTTTTATTACTAAAGATGTTTCTTTTTCACCATACCCTAAACTAGATAATGCATTAGCAATATCCAAATGAATTGAATAGGATGTCCCAATACTTAGAGAAACAGATGGTATGCCACCATCTAATGTTTTGCCTTTTAATTCTAACAAAATACGCTCTGCGACTTTCTTCCCAATTCCTGGGGTTCTACATAAAGTTGCTACGTCAGCACTATTGATAGCAAAGCTAACTTCATTTGCATTTAGAGTCGAAAGCAATGCTAAAGCAATTTTAGGACCAATTCCAGAGACTTTAATCAATTGTCTAAAGCAATCTCTAGACTGTTCTTTTAAAAAACCAAACAATAAATGTGCATCCTCTCGAACCACCAAATGAGTATGTATTATGATTTTATTGCCAACGTCAGGCAAATCACAACAATCTGACATTGGTAGATCAATTTCATAACCGACGCCAAATGCTTCAACAACCACAGCTGGTGGTTTTAGTGAAATTAGTTCTCCACTTATTCTATTTATCATATCTACCCAATTAGAAAGTAGGGATTACAGCACCTTTATATTGCTTATCAATATAAGACTTCAAACTCTTTGAATGCAGCGCTTGTGCGAGTTTTTTCATTTTAGGCTCATTTAATTCGGTAGGACGAACCGCTATTATATTTACATATGGGCTAGTTGAATCTTCAATAAAAACAGCATCCTTTGTTGGTAATAAATTAGCATCTAGTGCATAATTTGAGTTAATTACTGCAATATCAACTTGTTTTCCACTTAACACTCTAGGTAGCATTGCAGCTTCAAGTTCTACAAATTTCAACTGATATGGATTTGAAATAATATCATTCTTTGTAGGATACTTGACATCTGATTTAACCTTTATCAATCCATGCTTTTGTAACAGCAATAATGATCTACCCTCATTAGTAGTATCATTTGGGATTGCTACTTTCAAACCTTTAGGCAATTTTGCAACCGATTTACTTTTTGCAAAATCTTTAAGCTTAGCTTCAGAACCAATATATATCCCCATAGGCTCAATTTCAACCCCCACTAGCTCAACCAAATTAGTTCCTTTATCTTTATTAAACTGAGCAAGATATGGACGGTGCTGAAAAAAATTCGCATCCATCTTACCTTGAGCAACTGCTAAATTTGGTAGCACATAATCATTAAACTCTTTAATTTGTAAATCAATACCTTCTTTCTTTAATATCGGCTTAATTTGTTTTAATATTTCTGCATGTGGTACCGGGGATGCTGCTATAGTAATAATCTCATCGCTAAAAACAGCACTCACTGTTAATAAGCTAGTAATAAATAGTCCTATTTTTAAAAGCTTCATTAATTTATCTCCAAAAAGTTATTTTCTTATTAATTTCGTAATTAAATCACCAATAAATTGAATAATTTGCACCATAATTATAAGTAACACAACTGTAACTATCATAATATTAGTCTGAAATCTCTGATAACCATAACGAATAGCTAAATCTCCTAATCCACCACCTCCAACTGTACCTGCCATTGCTGTATAAGAAACTAATGCAATAGCAGTTACTGTTATACTAGCAATGATACTTGGTAAAATTTCAGGTAATAAAATATGCCAAACTATCTGCCAGTTAGTTGCTCCACAAGATTCAGCCATATGAACAATCCCAACATCAAGTTCTTTTAAGGAATTCTCAACCAATCTTGCAAAAAACGGAAAAGCACCAACAATTAAAGGTGGTATAACACCTTTCACACCAAGAGATGTGCCAACTAAAATCGATGTTAATGGCATCATCACTATCAATAAAATAATAAACGGCACTGAACGTAATACATTTATTATAAAAGACAAGGTTTGATAGATAAGTTTATTTTGTAGAACCATTCCCTTATTAGTCAAATATAAAATTAATCCTAAAGGAATACCTATAACTGTACTAAAAAAAACTGAAATACCAAGCATATATATGCTATCCAGTATTGCTTGGTACATTTCTGACCAATCTATATTTGCAAATAAATATTCAAACATCTTTATATAATAAATTCCAAAAAAATTTTTCTATAAGGATGAATTATATACTAAAAACAAGCTATACACTGAAAAATTCTGGAGATTTTTAAAATTAAAAACCAACTAAAAAATTAATAAAAACTAGCACCTTCAATTTTGTACAAAAGGTATCAAATAACAATAATATTATTAAATAAACCTGAAACCGCACTTTTTATTAATCAAATAAATTTATATCCCTATATCAATATAAAAGACAATATAAAAAAGTGCGGTTTCAGGTTAAATAATTAGCACTCCAAATCTTTGTTATTTATTTAATCTTAAACCTAAACAAATAGGTAAAATTTTAAGGAATTTTTACATTGAATAGTAGAGACTATAATGCTAAAATAAGATAATTTAACCCTGTATCATCACTTTTTATTAATCAAATAAATTTATCCCTATGTATCAATATAACACATAATATAAAAAAGTGATTATTCAGATAATTTGAACTGCTTTGTTTAATAGGAGCAATAAAATGAGTAAAAAACTCACTAAAGATCAATTGATCGATCAAGCATCTAAAGACTCATTTCCAGCAAGTGACCCACCATCATGGACAACAGGTGTAGAAACTCAAGAGTCTAAATACCCTAATCAAGCTAATAAAACGGTCAACAAAGATAAATACCAAAAAAATAACAGACAGACAGAAAATAAACTACATGATAGATATGGAAATGCCACCTCTGAAGAAGATCATCATACTGAGCGTAATCCTGGTGTTGGGCAAAGCGGGATCGCTAATAAAAACAAAAACCGCTAAAGCTAAATATTTAGGAATATAAGTAAATACAAATTATAGATTAATATCGCTGTATAAAACATGTTTATCAAGCATACCCACAATATTTTCAATGGTTAATTCTTTATTATCAAGTGCGTGAACGTAATTTTTATCGATTTTTGCTTTAACCAGATTTTGTGTCAGTATTGACAAATTCCCTAAGAGCATTCCTAAAAACATAGGTTCCGCAATAATAAACAATTTCTGAAATTGATTATTCGCTCGTTCAGAATCAATATATTTAGCAACTTCTAAAGCAAACTCTTCCACAACATTTTCATGTAAATCATTATGGCTATAAGTTGCATGGCCACCAGTTCCATAACCATATTGCCCAACTTGATCTTGAGCTAAATCACTTATTTTAAAACGGCTTTTAGGATTATCAAATGTTTTTACTAATACACACGTTTTTTTATGTTGATCCAATGTTAGGCTATAAATAGTTGCTTTTGATGAATTAGCAATTACTATCCAAGCAATATTCATTTTAAATACCTCCAACTAATAACTCCAAATATAGTAAGTACATACTAATAAATTTCTTTAATTTTAACATATAGGAAATACCCTTTATATGATAAACTTTAGGCATAAGTTTTCTATGTAAAATATGATAATATGTCGGTAAAGATATTCAGTATCTTTTGAACCACTAAAATAATCATTAATAAGTACTAATAAATTATGCAAATACCTCAAGCTTTGGGTGTGATTTTTATGAAAGTCAGAACCAATCAAGCAACTTTATTAAATTATTGAATTTTTCCCAATATTCATTCGCAAATTTAGCTTATAACTATGCTACAATACTCAGAGCAAAAAAATTTGCTGAGTTAATTCAGGGCAGTACAATAAAAGATCAGTCACAACAATTAAAACTAATTGATCTCATCAATACAATAAATGAGCAAATTAACAAAATAAATAAAAATATAGAATCGGAAAATCAAGTTAGCATTGATGAAATTATCTATATTACAAAAATTATCCTTTTAGATGATAATATTGAATTTCCAAAATTATTTGTGAAAGGAACTGGTAAACTCAAGCATTCTGTTATTCTATATAAAAATAGTGATAAGTATAAAGTTCTTATTAAGCCAAATTTTAGTAACAAAGATATTGATAATGAAAGCAAGAACAAGCACTTAAAAGGCGGTGGGTATAAAATAGTCAAAACTACAGGGTTTGAAATTACACTAAAAAAAGATAAACCCCTTAAATCAGTAGAGCGTATTGTTACTCATTCTAAAGACAGAAGACTTGCAAGAAAGAACAGTGATTTAAAAAATAAATTAGGGAAAGGACTAGAGGAGGAAGGCTACAAAGAAATTAAATTTACAGATAATCAAGGAATGAAAAGAATAATTTATACTCAAAAATATTTAGGTGAAGACCTTACAGAATTACTGCCAAGTTTAACAGAGGAAAATAGAAGAAAAATAATGGGGCAACTTTGGAGTAAGGTACAATTTGGTGAGGAGGGAACACATGATATTAAATTACATAATGTTCTATGGTATGAAGAAACTGCCACACTCATTGACTTCACTAAAAAGAGCTATACATATCTAACCCACAAACAGAAAGTAAGTAAGACTATTAATCAAATCAGTAGAAACAAACAAATTTTAGAAATACAGAAAAGATTAATGATAAACAATATATTACATGAGGCTAAGGTAAGCCACCACGATATCACAAAATCAAATAAAAATTTCCTTAGAAACAACCAGTACCTAGCTGTGAGTATTTTATTTTTTCAATTATCATTTCATTTCAGTGCTTATGGTGAGTATGACGCATTAATAAATTATACTTATACCTTCTTTTTAAGAGGGAGAGAACATAATTATGATATAGTATTTTTAAAATCCTCAGGACCCGATGAACATCCATTTTATAATATTCTAATTAATTCATATGCAGAAAGATATGCTGAGGGAAAAAAAGGCGAGAGAGATTTCAGAGAAGATATGGAGAAAGCCTTAAAAAAAATATGGAGTAACTCTACCTTAAAGAGGTTCAACATAATCAGCTAGGCCCTCGACTTCTAGGTAAATAGTTATTTATATTTCTTACAAACTATAGATTTTACATGTATTTACGATGAGCAGCTTAAAACTACATCATCAATATCAGTTGGAGGTAATTGGTAATAATTATGGAATTGGGGTAATTCTTCATACGGTGTACTTAGCGCATCAAAGAGCCTACCAACCTCGCTATAGTCATTATTTTGAGCCTTAGCTATAGCATTTTGTAACAAATGGGTTCTTGGTACTAATGCTGGATTGGTATTTTGCATTAACTTGTATACATCATCTATTGCTTTATTCTGTGAAATAATTCTATTGTGCCAAATTTGATACCAATCTGTAAAATCTTGCCCCAACTTGTATATTTGCTGAAGATAGTCTTTCCCCTGTATTCCTTTACTTAAGTTTCTCCAGCTATAAGTCCAGTCCATATGATGATTAAACATAATCTTTAACCAATCTTCAATAATAAAAAAATCATCTTTATTATAATTAAATATCCCTAATTTATTTGCCATAGATTGTAAATAATAATTATTATAAGCTATTGCATAACCAGATAAAACTTCTTCCAGATCAGTTACTTTCGAATAAATCAGAGTTAATGAATCAGCAAGTCTACATAAATTCCATAACCCAATTTGTGGTTGATTGGCATAAACATAACGCCCTTCTTGATCTGAATGGTTGTATGCATGATCTGGTCTGAAATTATCCATAAATGCATAAGGGCCGTAATCTAATGATAACCCAAGTATAGACATATTATCGCTATTTAGAACACCATGAACAAAACCTATAGCTTGCCATTTTGCTATGAGTTTAGCTGTAACATCAACAACTCTTTTCAAAAATTCGGGAATATACTTATCAGATTGTTGTAAATCAGGAAAGTATTCTCTTGAAACAAAATCAACTAACTTTCTTACATTATGTGCATTACCTTGATGTGCCCAAAACTCGAAATGACCAAAACGTATAAAAGTTGGAGAGACTCTTAGAATACTTGCGGCAGTTTCAACATGTTCCCTATATGCTTTAGTACTACTATTAATAATTGCTAGCGCTTTGGTTGTTGGTATTCCTAGACAGTCTAATGCATGGCTCCCCAAATATTCTCTAATACTTGAGCGTAATACTGCTAAACCATCGCCCATACGAGAATAAGGAGTCTTCCCACTACCTTTAAGCTGTAGTTCCCATATTGTACCTTTAGAATCTTGATGTTCTGCAACTATCAAAGCCCTACCGTCTCCCAGCTGTGGGACATATACCCCAAACTGATGCCCAGAATATACTGTTGCAATTGGTTGATAGTTAACAATATTCTCTATCCCACTAAGCCAATTGCATAGTTTTCGGTTATCTATATCATCTAAATCTAGATCTTTCTTTAAACCTTGATTTACATGAACTAGCTCAGGATTTGATAAAATACTAGGATTCACCTGGCTATAAAACTCGTCCCCAAGTGACAATAATCTTTTACTGATTTTAAACATTATATAAGCTTTTAATAAATAAAAATGTACTATAAAATGCCTAATGGCTAAATTTTGTATTGATAAGTTATGTTTAACTTCTTATGTGTATAATACCATATACAAAATAATTTTACAAATATATAGAGCATATAGGGGTCATAAGTTGTAAAATAAGGTGCGGAAAATAAATATAAAGGGTTAGATATATAATTTATATTCATTGTTAACTAAATCGAGAATAAAACTATGTAAAAACATCTACCATAATATGAAATATAAAAATACTTTCATAGTACCAAAAAAAGTTTATCAAGTATTTATTTTACATATAGAACTACATAATATTCAAGCTCATTATCTATATTATCTTTATTAAATATGTTTTGCATAACTTTATCTATGGTTGTTCCTGAGAAGTATTTAACCACTCTAACTTGAGTTTTCAAATAAGATTGTAATAAAGTAGCATATGATATAGTAGTAACTATATAAAATGGCTTTTTAATTTTATCTAACTGATTCAAATCACTAATTGGCATATATGGAGTATTGGAATAAAATTCTAGTGTAAGTGAATTTAATCTGAAGTCTACTACAGATTTTAGGGGATGTTTTCTATGATTTATATATTGAGCAATTTTATAACCCGCATCAAAGTTTGCATAAATTGAACCATAAACCAACAAGATAAAGAAAAAAACAAAATTTATTGCAATTACCGGATAGCTTATAGCTTTAAACACAGTCTGATAACGAGATAAAAATATAAATAATAATAAAATCAAAGAACCTAAGACAAAGCTTAAAATAAATAAAAAGCCTGTAAAGGTATAAAAGCTTAATATGATTACTAACAAACATAAAATAAAAGCCATATATATTTGAAAATGAAATATTGGATGTCTAATAGACTTTTTGTTTAATAGAGTGTAAAAGGAACTAGCACAGATAATAGATGCAAATGGCATAATTATATTAGTATAATAATCTAGTTGAAATTTGGTTAGGCTAAACATTATAAATGTAGCAAAAAAGGATGTAAGTAAAAATATTTTACCCAAAGGCATGCCATGCTGTGGATGATTAACTTTATTATTTTTATAATACCATAATGAAAAAATAAATACTACCGACCATGGTAAAAATGCCCATAAGAATGTATGGATAAAAAAGAAGTAATGGCCAACAGAAGAAACATTATTTCTAGTAATCTGGCCATCATTAAAAAACCTTCCAATCTGGCTATCCCAAAAAAACCATTTAATTCCAGATACATGGGTCCTACCATATATCACTTTTTCAGGATGAGCATCAAATTGTAAATACAACGTAATTAATTCAGGTATAATTAGGATAAGTGTTAAACAAATGGCTAAAACTATTTTAGTTAGCAATCTACAAAAATAGTTATTCTTGCCTAACTGATCTTTTGTATTTATTTCATATATATATGTGTAAATTAAAACCGCAATAATCCCGCTACTAATAGTAACTAGTACAAATATTCCTTTGGACATAATTGCACAAGCGGTAAAAATTGAACCTAATAATAGTGTACGGCTAAATACATTTACATTATTAAAATAAATTAACCAATAATAGCATGCAGGAATAATAGTGCCCATTAGGTATGCTTCAGCTCTTATATCTATGGTTGCGGATAACATTAAATGAAAAGAACTTAAATATATTAGTGCAGACAAGTAGCCAACATGGCGATTAAATAAATATTTTCCCAAACGAAAAGTATAAAATGCACCAATAAGATTAAATAAAAACCCTGGCAATGCATACGCAAAAGATGTTATCCCGAATAGTTTAAAAGATAATGCTGTAATCCAGAATGGAAAATGTGGCTTATCAAGCCAATCGGTATTAATTGGATGAGTTAAATCAATCCAATTTCCGGTCAAAATAATATGTTTAGCTATTGTTGCATAAAGCACCGGGTCATCATTTCTTAATATAGGAAAAAACAACCCGAAAGCATTGAATAGAATAGTTATAACAATTAATAATTGAATATAATATTGTTTTAAAAATTTAGTTGCATCCATCAGATCTATAATTTCTTTGACAACAAAAACAAATTTTTACTAGTAAATAACCGATTAAGGCACTTAAAATAACGTCCAACGGCCAATGCCATCCTGTACATACCCTTGCCATACACACTAATATTAAAAAAAGTAATAAAACAAACTGTACTAATTTATTGTCTATAGAAAATAAACTAATTAAACTAAATACAAATATTGCTATCAGTCCAGAATGTCCAGATGGAAATGACATATATTCACGGCCAATAGGTGACTCAACTTGATTGAGCCAATGAAATGATTCTGCTGGTAGTACTATAAAAGGTCTTGCTTCGCCAATTAATCTTTTCAAGCCAAAGAATAATATATAGTAAAGGGCAATTAATATTAACAACCTTGCTAACTGGTTCCGCCTAAATAACAGTGCGAGTAATACTAATATTACAGCTAGGATGAAATGTCTTGGGGCAGCAATATAATTAATTGCTAACCATATATTATCTGGCAAAATACCGTGAATAGAGTTAATTATCAAAAATAACTTTTGATTAAAATTAAATGCATAGATACCAATTGCTAATAATGTGAAAAATATAAATAACCAATAATTACGAATACTAAATTTATTTTGACATGATCTAACTGGACAACCCATAATGTATCTCCATAAAAGAAATTTATATACTAGTTCATAATCAGAAGGAATCTATACTTGCACTAATTCACAAATTAAGCCATCAAATGAGTTGAGGGTATCATGTACGAATAGTACATAAGATTAAACCCAAGTTTGTTAGGTTATTTTGTGGATTTGGTATTATATATCTCAATCAAATTAACTCTTTATAATTTGCTGGAAGTATTTTATTATACTTTAAGTAGCATTTTCAAAATAAATATACCTGATGTGCAATGCACATGATCAGAATCTTCAACTTCTAGTATAATTGAGTACTTTTTATTTACTCTAACAGATTAAAGTTCCGTGGAGGCGACAAGCGACGTAGCCTAAGACTGTAAGCAGAATCTTGGCAACAAACAGGGAACTTGAATATGAAAGAGTATAGTATAGTTTGAGGAACTGTAATGCTAAATATCAAATGGAAACCAACTAAAGAGCAAATTGCATCTAGTCAAATCAATAAATTTATCAAATTTATTAATCAGACTTTAAATTTAGAGCTTACGGACTCTGATGATTTATATAATTGGTCAGTCAATGATATTGAAGCATTCTGGAGTGCATTTTGGCAATTTAGCAATATTAAAGCAAGCAAGTTATGGAAAGATGTACTTATAAATGAAAATGATATGTTAAATGCTAAGTGGTTCACTGAGAGCAAACTAAATTATGCAGAAAACCTTCTCAAACGTAAAGATAGTGAATTAGCAATTGTTTTTCGTGGTGAAAATAAGATCGAATGGAAATATACTTTTAAAGAATTATATGATATTGTTGCAAAACTAGCTGACTCTCTTCGTAGATTGGGTGTAGCTAAAGGAGACCGCATAGCTGGTTTTATGCCAAACTTACCACAAACAGTTATGGCTATGCTTGCAACAGCAAGTATAGGAGCAGTTTGGACATCTTGTTCACCTGATTTTGGAATTAACGGTGTATTAGATAGATTGGGACAGATAGAACCTAAAATATTATTTACTGTAGATGGCTACTTTTACAATACAAAACAACTAGATTGCTGTGATAAGGTTATTGAGATCATAAAACAAATACCGAGTATCAAAAAAGTGATAATTACAAATTACATAAATAGTAACAATATAGAACAGGTCCCTAATTCATACACTCTTAATGATTGCTTAAAGCAATCAAATGCAAACACTATTAATTTTGAACAAGTATCATTTGACGATCCACTGTTTATTATGTATTCATCGGGAACAACCGGTAAACCAAAATGCATAGTACACAGCGTAGGTGGTACTCTAATCCAGCATTTAAAAGAGCATATGTTACATACCAATTTAAAAGCAAATGATAGAATATTTTACTATACCACTTGTGGTTGGATGATGTGGAATTGGTTGGTTTCATCTCTTGCAACTGGTGCAACTTTAATGCTTTATGACGGTTCACCAATACCTAACAATAATGAAGGAATATTATTTAAATATATTGATGACTATCAAATCAATATATTTGGCACAAGTGCAAAATATCTATCTGCACTAGAAAAAACTGGATATAAACCCATTATAAAAAATAAATTAAATAGCCTAACTACAATTCTTTCCACAGGTTCGCCATTATTACCTGAAAATTACAATTTTGTATATCAAAATATTAAAAAAGATGTTTTATTGTGTTCCATTTCAGGCGGTACAGATATCATATCATGTTTTGCCTTAGGTAACCCTACTAAACCTGTACATAATGGTGAATTACAACAAATAGGATTTGCAATGGCAGTAAAAATATTAAATGAAGACGGAACCGAAGCAAGAATTGATGAAAAAGGAGAACTTTCATGTATAAAACCCTTTCCATCACAACCTATATATTTTTGGAATGATCCAGAAAAAGAAAAATATAAACAAGCTTATTTTAATAAAGTTTCTAATGTTTGGTGCCATGGTGACTTTGCCGCTAAAACTAAATATAATGGAATTATTATATATGGTAGATCTGATACAACATTAAACCCTGGTGGTATTAGAATCGGTACAGCAGAAATATATCGTCAAATAGAAACCATCAATGAAATAGCTGAATCAGTTGTTATTGGCCAAAAAGTAAATGGAGATGAAAGAGTCGTACTATTTGTAAAAATGCAACCACATAAAAACCTAACTGAAGACATAATTAATGACATAAAACACAAGATCAGATTTGGAGCATCTCCTCACCATGTACCAGCAATAATAGTTGCTGTTATCGATATTCCAAAAACTGTAAGCGGTAAAATTGCAGAACTAGCAGTTAAAAATATTATTGATGGCGAGGTTGTAAAGAATCAAAATGCTCTTATCAACCCAGAGTCTCTAAAACTATTTGAAAATTTAAAAGAATTATCTATATAGATATAGCATCTTTGCGACTAGCAAAATATTTATCATAAAACTATATCATCAAACTAATCAACTATAGTATATTTTTAAAATAGCTTATACTTCGATATTAATTTTTCAAAGTAAATTTTTGAATCAACACGTTATTACTGATAAAAAATATTATTTCTGTAGAGAATCTAATAAGCGTTAAATTATCAGAGATTTTTAGGATGATATTTTATCCTAGAAAAATCAGTTGAAATTTGAGATAATAACGTAATAATAATTATTATAAATGGATAAGGTATGAAATTGAAACCTAAAGCTATTCACCCAAAAGGTGAGCTATCAGAATGTGACTTAGCTAAAGAGTTAGT
>JBKDHQ010000162.1:0-35002 GCA_046336365.1 Neisseriaceae bacterium | reverse complement strand
TTTAAATATTTCGAAGCGGTGGACTATGCCTATTCGGGATTGGGCCCCAGCCTATCAACAAATGTTAATTAAATTTGATAAAATTTAAGCTGGAGCTACTTATGAAATTATTAGACGAGCACAAAATTCAGGACAGACTCTTAGAAAATATTATGTGATATATCATTTTTATAGTTTTATTACTTATTTTTATTTCGAGATGAAAATACTAAATTACAAATTTTTGTTAAAACAAAACCAGTACATACTGCAACACCTAAAGCTTTATATGGGTTATCCTTAACAGATTTTATGGTGGCTTGATTAGCTTCTGACATCTTCTCTTTTGATATTTTAAAATAATCTGAAACTTTATCTTTTATAATAGAACTATATTCTAAAATTGTATTTTTAGTATCTGCAATTGTGTCATTAGTTTTATCTTTAGCTTTGTCAATAGTATTCATCTTATGTACCTCTCTAAAATTTTTGATTATAAATATTAGATCAATATAAAATAACCTCGATTGTTCTAATACTTAACTATTATTTCAAATTTAAGTAAAATTAACTTTACTTTTATTTATAGCACTTGATCTATACATGATGCTTAATATGATCGTGATGATCTTTACTAGGCAACCTGTTAGGAATATGAAATGGAGCTCCCGGAACATTATTTATATCGTCTTCTATTGGTGAATATACATCAGAATCAGAATTTGGCTTGTTAGGTGGAATCTGCTCAGGTTTTTTAGGCTGCGGTATTTCTAAATATTCATACATTCTATTTTCTCCTAATAAAAAATTTGGTTTGATAAACTGACTTGCGTTCAGATATGTAAGAATAAATAATAGTTAATTATTTTCTGGTACTAGTATAACATATTGAAAATCCAATATCTACCAAAAAACTTAGGGTATAAAATTGGGAGAAACAAGACTATAAAAAGCCCTAATTAAATAATTTTTTTAGGACTTAATAAGTTTAAAATCATCATCAAGGCTAAAATCAAGTTTAGAATCAGCAAAGATAATTTATTTTACTAAATCTGAGTTTTGATTACAGTATAAGATTCTTGAATAAAATTTTTATTATACTTTCGATTAAATGAGGGGAGTGAATTTAATAAAATACTACCATACCCTTTAGTAACTATCCTATTATCACAAATAGTTAGTTGTCCATAGTCATTATCACTACGAATTAGCCTACCTGCAGCTTGTATTAATTTAATACAAGTGTCAGGTAGCGACACTTCCATAAAATAACTAGCTTTTTCAAAGTTAAACCAATACTCCTGCACAGTATTTAGTGGATTCTTATGGGTTTCAAATGGTAATTTAGTAATAATTACATGGATACAGTATAAAGATGGTAAATCTACACCTTCAGCAAAAGAATTTAAACCAAATATAATACTAGATTGTCCTTTATCAATATTTTTTTTATGATCATCTATTAATCTTTGATTACTAGTATAATCTGTTTGTAGTAAGATATTTTGCTGTAAAATTTTTGGCAACAAATTATAAGTTTCTAGTAGTTGGCTTTTATTAAAAAATAAAACCAGGGTCCCATAGCCATCATTATATTCAAGCACCTTAGTAGTTAAATAGTTAGCTAACTCATTAGTAAATTGATTTCTTGTAGAATATTCAGGTGAGTAATTAAATCTAGGCACTACTATTTGAGCTTGCTTAGAATAAGCAAAACTAGCTGGTAATTTTACTGTTTGCACATTTTTATATAAATTTAAACCAAGCTTATATAAGTAATATTTAAAATCTTCACCTACTGCTAAAGTTGCTGAAACAATACTTGCTGCGTATACTCTAGAAAACAGCAGATTAAATAGTAAATTTCCTACATGTGTAAGACTTGCATAAATTACAAACTCTGTATCAATCTTTAATGGTTTTAACTCTACCCATCTTGCATTAGCATTATATCGAGAATCATCTTTGTTAATAATATATTGGCTAGTTGATAATATTTTTTCTACCTCTCCAATATAAAAACCTAACTTGCTTAAGTTATTTTCTACTAAATAATCTTTATTTTCTTTAATACTTTCTTTAAGTTTTTCCTGAATCTTACTTAGCTTCGAGTATAATTCTCCCGCTATAAAAGCACAATTAACAAAATGATCTCTAAAAATCTCCATTTGTGGATCTATATAATCATTTAATATAAGTTGGTTATCCTTAAATAATTCAATATTTTTAGTAAAAATCACTAGCAATTTATCTAACTCACTAACTAATGATAATGTAAGTTCTGATACTTCATCACAAATTGGAATATTTACACCATGAATATAGGTTTTAGTTTCTGAGTTATATATAAATTTAGCTAAATTATTGCAAGTAATTATAGAATTCTTTAACCCAAAATGTGCAGTTAATGCATCAATTGCTATATCTGCAAAGTTATGCCCCTCATCTATGCATAAAACATAATGTTCTGGACCAACGGGTAATACAACGCCACCACCTAAAGTAAGATCTGATAATAGCAAATTATGGTTAGTAACAATTACATCACTAAATTTTAATTCATTGCGTTTTTTAAAATATGGACAATTACATTGATCTTTTTGATTATATGGGCAAAGCGTATTTAAACAACTATCCTTATCTATAGTTATTAAAGGCTTTATTTTATTATCTATATTAATTGGAGAAATATCTAGATCGCCATCCCACTTTTTATCAATAAAATTTTTCTGGATTAAGTGTAAGGTGTTTTGAGTTTTTTCTGAATCATAAAATATTTCTGGTTGCGCTTCACTTAAGGATAATTCAAGTTGATACGGACATAAATAATTGGAACGACCTTTTGCAATATTATAGCTAAAGTCAATCTTGCTATGTCGAATAAAATTGGGAATATCTTTTGTAAATAGTTGTGATTGAAGCGTCTTTGTTGCTGTTGTTATTACAAACTTCTTACCTAATCTTTTTGCATTTACAACACCTGCAACTAGATATGCCATACTCTTACCTGTTCCAGTTGGTGCTTCAACTAAACAGATATTATGTCCATCCTTAATCGTATCATTTACATTATTAAAACAGTCATCAATTATACGTATCATATCAAGTTGACTATGCCGGATTTTAAAATCCGGCATATTGTTAATGATATCTTCATACACATTAGTTACATTAAGCATTTTAATCCCAGTCTAGGACTCCCCCACTTTGATATTCAGTGACACGAGTTTCGAAGAAATTTTTTTCCTTTTTAAGGTCAATCATTTCACTCATCCAAGGGAATGGATTAGTTACATTAGGGAATAATTGGTCTAAACCAATTTGTTGCATCCTTCTATTACAGATAAAACGCAAATATTCTTTAAACATACTAGCATTCAAACCTAAAACCCCACGAGGCATGGTATCTTCCGCATATGCATACTCAAGATCAACACCTTTTTTAAATAGAGAAACGAGTTCTGACTTTAAAGCATCAGTCCATAAATGTGGATTTTCAAGTTTAATTGTATTAATAAGATCGATCCCAAAATTACAATGCATAGATTCATCACGTAAAATATACTGATATTGCTCAGCACTACCGGTCATTTTATTTTGACGACCGAGTGCTAATATCTGTACAAATCCAACATAGAAGAAGATACCTTCCATAATACACGCAAACACTATTAAAGATTTTAATAATTTTTGATCATTTTCTATTGTACCTGTTTTAAAATTTGGATTGGTAAGTACATCAATAAATGGTATTAAAAAATCATCTTTATCTCTAATACTAGGTATTTCATGATATGCATTAAATATCTCAGATTCATCTAAACCTAAACTTTCCACAATATATTGATAGGCATGAGTATGAATTGCCTCCTCAAATGCCTGACGTAATAAGAACTGACGACATTCAGGTGCTGTAATTTGTCTATACGTGCCAAGTACTATGTTATTTGCTGCTAGACTATCAGCAGTTACAAAAAAACCCAAATTACGTTTTACAATTCTACGTTCGTCTTCAGTTAAGCCATTTGGATTTTTCCATAGTTCAATATCACGTTGCATATTTACTTCTTGCGGCATCCAATGATTAGCACAAGCAGCTAGATACTTATCCCATGCCCACTTATATTTAAACGGTACTAACTGATTAACATCTGTAGTACCATTAATAATTCTCTTATTAACTACATTAACCCTGGATGTATCTCCCATGCTTAATGATTCAGCCTGTAACATATCATTTGGCATAACAATCTCATTTTCTGTATTTTCCATATTATATAACCCTTTTAAAATAATGCATTTACGTAATCAGCCACACTAAATGGCCTTAAATCATCTATAGACTCGCCTACTCCAATAAAACGAAGTGGAATTGGACGTTCTTTGGCTATTGCGCAAATTACTCCACCTTTGGCTGTTCCATCTAGTTTAGTTACAATTAAACCAGTCAAACCCAAAGCTTCATCAAAAGCTTTTACTTGTGCTAATGCATTTTGCCCAATATTTGCATCTAATACCAACATAACTTCATGTGGAGCACTATCTAAAGATTTAGCAATTACTCGTTTAACTTTTTTGATTTCTTCCATTAGATTTAATTGGGTTGGAAGTCTACCAGCAGTATCAGCCAAAACTATATCAATCTTATTAGCTATTGCCGATTGAATTGCATCATAACAAACTGCTGCGGAATCTCCACTTTGTTGTGAAATAACTGTTACGTTATTACGCTTTCCCCACTCAATAAGTTGTTCTCTTGCTGCTGCTCTAAAAGTATCACCAGCAGCTAGCATAACGGTTTTTCCTTGCTTCTGAAAATGTTTAGCTAATTTGCCAATTGATGTGGTTTTACCCGCACCATTTACACCAACCATCATAATAACATAAGGCTGATGATTTTCGGTACTAAGTTGTTTTTCCAATGGAGTCAATAACTCATTCATGCTAGTTTTCAGACAGCTTTTAAGTTCTGTAGAATCTTTTAAGCCTTTTAAACTAACATTTTCACGAATTTTATTTAATAATTCGGTAGTTGCCAAGTAACCAACATCAGATGATAATAAAATATTCTCAAGCTCTTCATATAGATCTTCATCAATTTTACCACCACCAAATACTCCAAGTAATTTTTTACCAAGATTATCACGGGTTTTAGTAAGACCATGTTTTAATATGTCTGCCCATGATGGTTGTTTAATATTAGAGACTTCATCATTATTGACTATATCAACTTTAACTTCTTCAATCCCAACTTCATCCGTTTTGGATAAAAGACTCTCTTGTTGCTCAGGTGCATTTTCAGAGTATGCGTCTTTCTTTTCTACATTCTTGCGTTTAAAAAAACTTAACACTATTTATTCTCACAAAAAATACTACATATAGTGGATTATACCACATATTTCAATAAAAAAACACAATATATGGGATTTGGTATGACGCAAATTAAAGGTCAGAATATGCGCTAAATACATATTGAAAATTTAGCATTGTAATTTATAATACTTTGCCCTTGCATAACATTAAACATTATATAAATACTATAAAAATAGAAATCATACAAAATAGCTATTCGTAAAAATTTGGTAGATTGATTTCTAATTAAAGTTGTATGCTTTCTAATCTAGGAAAGGTATATAGAAATTTAAAAAACAAGATATTCTGTTAATGTTCAAAAATAATTAATAAGGCTCACATGTTCATAAAGGTACCAGTATAATTAGAAAATTAGTGTAATCTAATGACAATCCCTATTATACCAATAGTGGCGGTAATAATCATACCAATTAGCCAATTATACTTTATGTCCATTTGGGCAAACCTTTTATCAACTTGTTCAAACCTATGATCAATAATTTCGAACTTACGATCAATAATTTCGAACTTACGATCAATGGCTTCGAACCTATGATCAATGACCTCGAATCTATGATCTATACTTTCAAATTTTGCATTCATTTTAGATTCAAAAATATCAAATTTTTGATCAATGTGCTTTATATATTTATCAAGTACAGCATCTAACCTACGGTCAAGCTCTGATTTAGTCATAATTTCCTCTGTTATATATTTTTCCAGCATCAATTCTGTAATTTTTTCAGACATTATAAAACTCTTTCATATATTATAACATTTTCATTAATACTTATTCATTATATATAAAATTGTATTATTTTTTATTATCATTTGGATTATATACGTTTGCTTTAGCAACATGATTATTTAGAAACTTCTCTTTAATCTTAACTCCATATATTAATATAAACATACCAAATATGATTAAACTTGAAGAAATAATTTTAGAAAAACTAATGACCTCATTGGATATAAAATGTGAAGTTATAAGACCAAATACTGGAATTAATAAAGAAACTGGAGCTATTGTAGATGCTGTATATTTCTTCATTAATTTATTCCACACCCAATAACCAAAGATAGTTGTGACATATACCTGAAAAAATAAAGAAAAAACAGCTCTTCCCTTGATACTATAAGATAAATTTATGAATATAGTATTACCCTCAATTATATATGCAATAATGAGCAAGGGAAATGCTGAAAATAAACTAGACCATATAATAAATGAAAGCATTCGGAACGGCTTTCCTATTTTTATAATAATATTGCAAATACTCCAGCTAAATGCTGATATTATGATTAATACTACACCTTTTATTGGATATTCATTGCTAGTAAAATATAGCACTAAAACCAAACCAAATATAGCAATACCCATACCAATATACTGAATAAATTGAATTTTCTCTTTTAAAAATATGCTTGACAGCATTATAGTAAAGAGAGCACTAAACTGTAATAATAAAGAAGCAATTCCAGCTGGTAGGCCGACAAACATTGAAGTGTTCGCTACTCCCCATAAGCAAACTCCAAACACAAATCCATATAAGGCAACAAATCTTAGTTTGATTTCGGGCTTTTTAATAAAAAAGCACAATGGAACTGCACATAATATGAATCTTAATGCTGTTAATAAAAATGGATCTAATTCACTTAAACCTATCTCAATTACAGAATAGTTAGTTCCCCAAATTGCTGCTACTAAAACAGCCAATAATAAATCTTTTTTTTGCATTTTAGTTAATTCTAAACAGGTTCAATACCATTATAGACAGAATTATCAAATTGCTCTGGTCTCCAAGTATCCCCTTCTTCATAATAATTTAAAACTACAGTCAATTTTTGCTCATAAACTGTAGGCTCACAATCATGAAGTATTTCTCTACCCTTCATAACCAATAGTGATCCTTGGTTTGCGTATATGCTTTTATTTTCTATCCACTTTCCTTTATTTGGATGAAATCTTGGTATTTGCATCCTTAATGGGGCTTCTTTATTTGTAGTTAAGAAAAGTAATACGGTTATACCATTTGTATCATAATGCTCCCCCAAAGTTCCACCACCTGGAGGATATGCTTTTATATTAATTTCGGATTGCTCATAAGGAGAAACTATTGTATCGGTATTAGTAACCAAACTAAATTAAAGGTAACAAACTATGATAAACAGCATGCAATTCAGGTAAATATTCCCTTATTTCAGCACCTTTAAATATGTGATGCAAATATTTTCCACCTTTATCTGTAACTATATTATTGCCTAACCCTTCATGGTTAACTAGCGGCACAACACCAGCGTTAATTATATCATTAATTCTTTTTGTGAGAATTTCACATATATTGTTCGGTAAAATATTATCTATAACTGTAACATAATCATATTGATAATTTTTCTGATGCAAATTTATTTGAAACATTTGAAACTCCTCTAATTTATCTATGTATAATACCGACTGACTACCAACACATTTCAATTTTAATATCTTTATAAAATATAAACTAATAAACTAACCTACTTGCAATATTATTTTTTAACATTTATCATATGTCTATAGGTTATATAGTATATATGTATATATTGCTTTTTATGATTTATGCCTGTAATAGTAGATTTGCTCTTTCAGTTAGAGCGTTTATTAACCATCGCTCTATATAATACCCTTGCTTCGATCTTTAGCTCCAGGATAAAATGCATTTGCTGGATAATAATCTTGATAAAAACGTAAATAGCGATATAGGCATTGAAAAAATTGCATATCTTCCATATTGATACGTCTAATTAATATAACCCCAGCTAGATATATGATAATAGAGATAACAACAGCCCACAAAGATTGGTACTGTACTATAATTAATCCACATATTAAAGTAAGAGCAGTAAAGGGTAACCGCTCACAACCAACGAATAATAAAGGCATATATAAAGATTTATGAATTTGATTAAGTGTTTGCATAGTATTTACCTAAAAAGCAAATCCATTAATTTTATTACCAAAATAGCTAAATGCAGCTATAAGTAAACCAATTACAATAAGTATCTTGCAGATTGTATGAACTAATGCCCCCTGTAATTTACCACTACCAAGAGCAAGAGCAGCACCAACAACAGTTGCAATTCCTCCCCATTTAGCAGCTACTTTAAGCATAGTTTCTCCATTACTTAACATATCTGATACACCTGAAATTTGTATACTACTAGAATCAAGTGCAAATACGTTCGTACTAATAATCGAAATAAGCAGAATAAAGATAACTTTAAATAAATTCTTATACACATCACACCTCAACTTTATTTATTCTTATAAAGCAAGATTTTAATTCCCTAGATGGTTTTATCAGTACGTTATTTCGTTAAACAATTATGTTGTTTTTAAACAGCCACTTATACGCTTAATATTAAAAACAAAATTTATTGTATACAATATAATTTTTAATATATATGGGACTGTTGAATTCGGAAATTGTATTAATTTCATGAGTTAAAAGATGGCTAAAATGTTAAAAAAGAATATTTTTATTAAGAAAATTCAGTCCAGTCTCACTGCCGTTTTTATAATGATAAACCATCTATTCTTAGTTTAGTTACACTATGGAATTTTCTTGAGCGATTGTTATGAAATTATCTTTACCTTTGACAACTATTAAATATGACTGCATTCATATGGCTGGGGTTGAAAATTTGATTCAGCTTAAAGCTGAGTTAAGTAATTATATTGAATATTATAATAATAAACGACTACACTCAAGCTTGGGCTACAAACAGCCTGCTAAATGCTATCAAATTAGTATAGAACAAAATTTAGGTACAGAATATTTAGTTTATTGTAAACTAAATTAAAATGCAGTAACTGCAAAGAAATCTGCTTGATTATGTCAATATTTCTATGACAGGATTAAAATTGGTCTTGACAACAAGGCTCACTATAATTTGAAACTGCAAAGGTGTTATAAGCCGGAACCTCAGAAATTTCTGAGTTACTTTTTTTAAGATAAAAAATACTAAACACCCTCAACAACCAATGATTAATACGTTAATTTGTAGTGTTATGTAACAATACTCAAGTAATGATGCTTCTTCATCCATAAATAGAAACAAGTAAATCCGCAAGAAAGTATATAAGTTATAAATAAAGCAAACCAAACACCATGTGTACTGAAATGTAAGCCCAAAATATACAATAAAGGTATTCTCAAAAACAAAGTAGAAATAGTCATTATAATGGTTACTATTCTATTTGAACCTATCCCATTTAAGAAAGCATTAATTAATACGTTAAGTGTTAAACATGGATATGCTATTGCCATTACTTTAATTGCAAAGTTAAACTCATATATTAAAGAAAAGTTATTTCCGACATTAAAAAAGATGATAAAAATGTATTTAGTTGCAATTAAGCTGACAATACTAATAATAATAACAGGGGCCAAGACTATATAACAGCCTGAACGAACGATATTTACCAGTTCATGCTGATTTTTAGCACCAAAAGCCTGACCTGCAAGAATTGAAACAGCCAAGGCTACTGACCAAGCAAAATAGAGTAATCCATCTATAATAACCATTATAGCACCAAAAATAGCAATTGAATTACTGCCAAAAATATTTACATAGTATTGAGTAACCAGCAATCCTAAATTAATAATAAGTACCTGTAGAATATTATAAAATCCTCTCTTATTAATTTGCTTAATAATTTCCCAATCTAGTTTGAGTGCAGCAGAATTCAAATATAAATTATTTTGTTGCTGTATAACTTTAAAAAATGCATAGATACAAGAAGTTACCTGAGCTGTTAATCCTGCATATGCAGCACCGTTAACTCCTAATTTTGGAAATGGTCCAATTCCCAGCATTAATAAAGGGTCAAGAAGCATATTAATTATTACTGACCAGAAAATAATATTGTTTGCAATCTTATTATTACTTATAGAGCGAAAAACATAGCTGATAAGCATTTGAAGAAACAGTAATGGAAATCCAAAAACACTTATCCATAAATAATTCTTTGTAATTACCCGAATTGACAATGGAGTATCCATTAAATTAAGTAAAAAATCAAGATTAGTAATGACTCCAACACTAATAATAATTGCCACAGCTAGAACCACAATAAAAGAATTAATAATAATTGTACCTAGCAGAGGCTTATTATTTGCTCCAAATTCGATGGCTATAATGGAGCTTACTGCAGACATCATACCCATTCCGATACTAATTAGAACGTAAAGAATCGTATTCGCTAAAGAGATTGCAGCAATAGCATCTGTACCTAAAAATTTGCCAGCCCAGATTCTATTTACCATCATGGACATAAATAATGCCATATTAGTTAATAGAATTGGCCACGCAAATAAGAGTATTTTTCGAGTAACTCCATTAAACATAGAGTAATCTTTCATAAATTTCAGCTACTTATTGATATTATTCTTAAATAACTCTTCTTTAAGAATTGTTGCCACCTGCGAAATTAGTTCGGGCTCAATCAATACATTAATATGATTTGCTTTCACATTTCTGGTAATAACCTCATTACATGAGTTTCCCCAGTTATTATTAATATCTTCACAGTAATAACCAGCAATTTCCTCTATACATCGGATTAAAAATATCCGACAATTTAATTCCCTGAAGTGCATTTTATTTAAGATTTCCATAGAGCAATCAACAAAATATTTAAACTGAGTTTGGGTATATCCTGCGCTCACAAATTGCTGATTCACTGCATTTTGCGGGTTTAGAATATTGTAAGCATCATTAAGATCTGGCTTAATAGGTATATATTCATCCTGCTCCAGTTTATTATGAGTGTCAAACAATATCACATGCTGATCCAGATTAGGGCAATCAGCACGCAAACTTTGATAGACCGAAACTGCAATATCCCCCCCCATAGACCAACCGCCTAAGAATACCCTGTTTGCAGCTGGATACTCTTCAAGAATTTTTTTGGCTTGATTTGTATAGTAATCAATCAGAGCATTATAGTCATTACTAACTTGAGCTGGATAATTAATAAAGTAATTATTAACCCCTATTACTTTTATGCTACTTTCCAATTGAGAAGCTAAAGCATAATAAGCCTCTGTCCCTGAATTAAATGGAGGAAATAGAATTAGCACCTGATTATTTTGAGACGAGTTTAAGCATACATAATCCAGCGTTGGTTGTAGCAAATATTCAAAAATTGCTTTTGATTGACTGGCTATGGTGCGGTTCTTGTATACAAAAGTTGCTGGTATTTTTCTTACAAAAGCTTGTCCAATTTTTACCGACAACATAATAGCTTTTAGAGAATCTCCTCCACAATTAAAGAAATCATTTTCGACGCCAAATTTAGCTATATCAGGTAAAACTTGACTCCATATCTGATAGAAATCATTTTCGTATTTATCTCGGGGTAGAACGATGGCACTTTGTTCCTGTACCTGATCCGGAACTGGTAATGCTTTTATATTTACTTTACCATTAATCGTTAAAGGAAATTCCGGTAGTATAATAATATGTTGTGGCAACATATAAGCGGGCAATAACTCTTCCAAATCTTCTTTGAGTAATTCTACAAAAGAGTTATTTGAACTAATTTCACCCCCCACTTCTAAAGACCTGGCTGCAATCATTTCCTTGTTTACCCTTCCCAAGACTATTCCAGTATTAAAATGTCGCTGATGTAATAACCTACTTACATCTTTACCAAGGTCAAAAACTCCAAATAAACAGCTACCGACATTATGTTCTAAAATTTGTTCAGTAAATGCTTGTGTCCATTTACCTATGGCAAGATAATCATCCCCGCCTAAAAGCAAGACTGCTGCTGAATCACGTAAAATTTTTAAATTACTTCCTTTTTGTCCAAACTTAAAGAAACCGTCAATTTGGGTTATCAGTTCAAATTTACCGTATTGAAATTTGTAGCAGCTAAAAGTAGTTAAATTATTAACTAATAGAATGGCATCTTCCGGCATGTTTAATTTATCAGGCAAACTATTAATCAGTTGGTAGCTGACTAAAATTTGCTCTTCTGCCTTAGTCGCCATCTCAGGGTTTAAAATAGCCCGTTTAGTGGTTATACCATTTACTTCCAGCAAATAGCTCATATATCCCGCTTCCAGGTAGCTGTAGGCTTCACTACGCTCATGGTAATATGGATAAATTGCTGGATAGAATACATTAAAGGATACATAAATTCCATCATTCGGAATCGCTGTAATATCAACAGGTACTTTAATTAAGCAATGCTGCTCTGGATCATAGTAATAGTAACCGGAATTTTGAGCATAATCATGTCCTAATAAAATATACAAGCGTACCGGATATAATCCGCCAGCCGAGGGATAACGATATTTGTTTAATACTTCAGGAATATTCTTAAACGCTTTAAAAGGTAGTAATATTTTATTTAACTTATTAAATATATCCTTAGAATTAAGGTCTAATATGGGTATGGGATTGCCTTTTAAATTTATTATCGGGCTCTTTGGGTTTAATAAAAGCGACTCTAGCTCACTAAGCTTTATTTTATCCGATAGATAACCACGATAACTTTTGCGTTCAAAAGAAACCGCTTCAGCAACCTCAAGCTCTTTTGCGTTATTTTGCAGAATCAGAGATGCTGCCTCATTATCTGTAAACTTACGTATTCCATATTTGGCTAATTTAAACTCCAAAGTATCATAGACATGGGGGGCTACATAAGCTACAATATCTTTACTAGTTTTAGAGTGCTCTATAATTCGTACTACTGAATTCTTTATTGATGAAATAGATGCTAAAGCAGTTTCTATCTCACCAAGTTCTATTCTAAAGCCGTTAATTTTAACTTGATGATCAATTCGCCCCATGATTTCAATATTTCCATCACGGTGTAAGAAACCTAAATCTCCGGTTCGATAAATCAGTCCGCATACTTCGTGAACTATAAATTGCGTTTTGGTTTTGGCCTCATCTGCTAAATAACCTCGGGCTACACCCAACCCACCAATGCAAATTTCCCCCGGAACATTAACCGGACATAATTTTAATTTCTCATCCATTATCCATATTTTTTGATTACCCATTGCTGTTCCATAAGGAATACTTGTCCAATTAGGATTAATTTCTCTAATAGGGTACAAAATAGACCAGATGCTTCCCTCTGTTGCTCCACCCAAGCTAATCACTTCGGCATTATCAAAAGTATTGCTAATTTGCTTTGGTAAATTTAGAGATATAAAATCACCGCTTAATAATACCAAACGGATACAGGCCTTATTTGGTACATTGGCTGACTGTACTAAAATATTCATTAAAGCAGGAACACTGTTATATATAGTAACTTGCTTGGTAATTAATAATTCTAACAACTCTTCCGGCTGATTTATCATCTCATCGTTAGGCATTACTGCCGTACCGCCAGCAGCCAAGATACCAAAAATATCATATACTGATAAATCAAAACTAATATTTGACAGGCAAAAAGTACGATCTTGGCTATTAATGTTAAACCTATGATTAATATCATTAATAGTATTCATTGCACCTAAATGAGTGATTTCAACACCTTTAGGCTTTCCAGTTGAACCTGAGGTAAATATTACGTATGCAAGGTCGGTTAGCCCAACATTGACTTGAGGAGCCTTGCTGGAATATGCGTCAGAACAGCATATATCTTCGATTATTATCACCTTTAGTAATTCGAAATCAAATTCCTCATTTACCAATTTCTGGTGTTGCAGCTGAGTAAGAATTATATACCTAACCTTAGTAATTCCAATTATATCTTCCAGACGCTGTAATGGCCATGCAATATTAAATGGTACATATGCTGCGCCAGACATAAGAACCCCCAGAGTTCCGGCCAATAATTGCCATCCCTTTTGGCTATAAATAATCACACACTCTCCAGGCATAACGCCTTGTGTCAACAATTCATTAGCTAGTTTTGCTGACTTAGCCTGAAGATCCGAATAAGTATATTGTGCATGTGGTTCAATGATTGCAAAATTATCGGGGTATTTAGCCGCACTAACTAGAAAATAATCATGCATGGTTTTATCGGGCATGATAGCAGGATTTTCTGTTTTATTACTTAAGTTAACGATTTCCAGATCACGTTTAGGTAAGGTGAAATCTAAATAGGTATCCCAGTCTTTATTGGCCAAGTCTACTATAAAGCCATGATATGCTTCTATCATTTCCTCAATCATCTCAACTTCAAATAACTGCTCTACGAAATCCCACTCAATAAATAATTGACCATCTTTTTCATAGATTTTATTATCCAACCATACTTGTGAAGTTTGTGTAATTGCATAGCTTCTGCCAAGGTAATCATCAGATAAAAATTTGTCATCATTATGGCGAATACCTAGCAAACTGGTTAATACTACAGGAGCAATCAATTTATCCATTCCTACATCATAGAGCCTATGTAATGCTGCCTGGACTTCTGAGCCTGTGTATAAATTATGGGACAAGTCCTCCCATAAAAGCTCTTGTACTTCCGCCAAAACTTTCCCAATTGGGTAATCAAAATAGTTACCGTATTCAAACAATTCCAAACTTGTAAAATCGCCTAAGATGTTATCTACATCATTGTGAAAAGGTTCACGGCTAAATAAAGTCAAATTAATCAAAAATTTCTTATTGGCACTCCAATGCGATAAAACTTTGCCATATAATGCTAGGAATGGTACTGTAGGAGAAATTTTGGCTTGCTGTATACGTTTGGCCAGTTTCTCCCAAGTGACAGCATCTACCCTACGTGTCCTGCGAGTGAAATGTGGTGTTCCTATAGTAGCAGGGTTACATTTTGTAACTAACTCAGGACCGAAAGGTAATTCAGGAAGGCGATTCTCCCAATAGGCTTTATCCATGTGATAGCGTTGGCTTTTTTTTAATTCAGTATATGCAAGCAGATAATCTCTAAAAGTAATTTCTAGAGGCTTGAGTTGTAATTGCGGTTTTTGGTATAGCTCAGTCATTTCACGCATAAATATTCGCATACTCTGAGCATCCATAATCAAAGCATCAAAACTAAAATGCAGAATATCTTGTTCAGATAGACGTGAGACTCTAAATTCAAATAGAGGATATGTACTCGCATCAAAAATTTGTTGTTCAAGCTCTTCTCGCCAGCTTAACAAATACCCGTTTTGTTCTTCTTCACTGAGGTTTCTCAAATCCTGAATCCTAACCACGTATTCTGGTACATTAGGTAAAAAGCGTTGTGTCCCATCAATATTGTAAACGCAACGTAAGGCTGGATGCCTTGCTATAAGGTAATTTAAAACATTAGAAGATTTATTAATGTTTAGAAGCTTAAAGCTGTCTTCACGGTAAACATGAGTGGCAACACCTCCTAATTCAAAGATATTTTCACGCCCCACTAAATACGCTTTTTGTACATCTGTCATGGTAAACGGCTGATATAAACTAGCATGGTCGATAGTAATCTCTGTAAATCCATGCTTAATATCAGTATCTTCAAGGCTATCCACAAATTTAGCAAAATCGGCCAATCTACTATAAGTAAACAGGTATTTTATCGGCACTATTTTTTTGATTTGTTTATTTAAAGATGCCCCCATAATAATCGCAGAGATAGAATTTCCTCCAAGACTGAAAAAATCATCATTTAATCCAATTTTAGGCTGCTTTAAAATTTCTTGCCATAGTTCAGCTAATGCCTTTTCTATTGGACTGCTAGGCATCTGATACTCACTCGTAGCAATATTAACTTCAAGAGCTGATAAATACTTGCGATCAATCTTGCCATTAGTGGTTACTGGCATTACAGGTAATTGGTTTATAAATGCAGGAACCATATAATCTGGAAGTTTTTTTAGTAGAATTTCACGAATTTCACCTATATCAATTTCTATATCACTAGTAAGATAACTAATCAAAAACTTTTGTCCGTTAGCATCCTCTTTAACTAACACCACTGCTTCATTAATTTGGGGTATAGCATTTACAACTTGTTCAATCTCAGCTAATTCCACCCTAAAGCCACGAATCTTAACCTGGTCATCTAGACGCCCGATATACTCAAGATTGCCATTTTCTAACCATTTAGCAATATCTCCGGTTTTATAAAGGATATGATTCAAGTTTGAATCACTATAAGGGTTATTAATAAAACGTTCTCTAGTCTGTTCGTCTTTATTCAAATATCCTAAAGCAATTTGTGCTCCTGCAATACATAATTCCCCAGGAACACCTAATGGTTGCAAATTCAAATTACTGTCTACTATATAAACCCATGTGTTGCCAAGCGGACGACCAATTGGAATATTCTCTTCAATACAATTAACCTCATAACGAGTAGTACAGCCCGTATATTCAGTTGGGCCATAGCCATTAATTAAACGATATTGATGCGGAACATATTTATTTAATTTTTCACCAGCAGTCCATAGTAGCCGTAAAGATTTATTCTGTACCTGCTTCATGAAGTTTTCACATAATTGCGTTGGGAAAAGGGCTAAACTAATCTGGTTTATTTCAAGATAGTTATTGATTTCATCCAGCGAATAGCGAATGTTTTCCGGAATAATATAAGTAGTAGCACCACAGATTAAAGGCAATAGTAATGACCACATCGATACATCAAAGCCAAAGCTTGAGTAAAAGGCTACATTGTCACTGGCAGTTAAACCATTTTCCTGGTTTTCATATAAAGCAAAATTAATTAAACCTAAATGAGTTTGTATAACGCCCTTAGGTTTTCCTGTAGTACCTGATGTATAAAAGATAACAAATGCATCCTGGGCTCGAATCAAGGCTGGAATAAAACTTGAAGCTGTACTATCTATGACTTCATCTAAAAAAAGAGGGCAGGCTTTTGAATAAATACTCTCAAATTGACTCACTAAGTTTGAAGTGCTAATAACTACTCGACTATTGCTGTCTTCTAGCATGTATTGCAAGCGTTGACCTGGATAGTTTACATCTAGAGGAACATAAATGGCTCCCAATTTAAGCACCCCTAAAATGGCTGCAGGCATTTTTACTGAACGATCTAATAAAATTGCAACCCGATCTTGATGCTTAACGTCCATTAGTTGCAATCGCGATGCTATTTGGCTAGATAATAAATCAAGCTCTTGATAATTTAAGTGACCATCATCAGCTATAACTGCTAATTTATCTGGCGTTTTTATACATTGTTCTTGAAAATGCTCTATAAAGAGCTTATCCGGATCAATTACAAAAGGAGTATGGCTATACTTACTTAATAGTGAATTCTTTTCTTGCGGAGGTACTATTGATAGCTTACATAAAGGTAAATCAAGCTCTTTGATAATACTTTGCTCAAGTAGATAAATATAAGCAGATAGCATTCTCTCTATAGTAGACTCCCTAAATAGCTTACTACAATATTCAAACGTAATTTGTATATTATCCTGGTTATCATCGATATACCCCATTAAATCAAACTTAGATGTATGTGTATGACATTGTAACGGCATAATGTCAATACCATTATAACGAGCAATTTTACTGGTGCCCTCCCAAAAGGCAAACATTACATCAAACAATACCGAGCGGCTTGCATCTCGTTTTAGAGATAAATGTGAGGTAAGCTGCTCTAGAGGATAAGGATGTTCCAAAGCACTTATAATATTTTGTTTAATTTTAGTTAAATATTCAGTGACTGAATCTCCTGTGGCTAAATCAACGCGTAAAGGCATAGTTTCTACGAACATCCCCGGCATATCTTGTGTTTCAGGTTCGTAACGACCCAAAGCAGGTATACCAATAACCAAATCGCTTTGATTGGAATATTTTCCTAGTAATACTGCAAATGTCCCAAAAAAGAAATGAAAATTGGTTAAATCATATTGTTGACAAAAATTTCGGATACGTTTTATTAACTCCGGGGCAAGGTTGCGACTTACAATTTTACCCTCACTGCTTTTTTGCGCAGGGCGTTGCCAATCTGTTGCCAGATTCAATATGGGTAATTCTCCATGAAGATGGTTTAACCAATACTCTTTATTGTTTTCCGGAAAACGAAGGCCATCTTGCTTACTTTCAAAGCTAGCATAGTCATAAAACTGTAGCTCTTCCCGGCTAGGCTCTTTATCTGATAAATAATAATCCCATAAGGTCGTAAGTAATGCTTGGTGTGAATGTCCATCAAATATAATATGATGAACGTTATAAGCGAAGATATAATGTTCCAGGTTTAATTTAAATAATCCAAAATTAATTAAAGGTGCCTGATTCAAATTAAATTTAATATTTAGCGATTGAATTGCTTGGTTAATTTCGTTTGAGTTAATAGTTCTTTCAGTTAGAGGTGTTGCCAGTCCATCCACTATCTGTTGATGAAGCTCATCATTGATAAATATAAACTGGGTAGCAAAAATAGCAAAATGTTTAAAAGCTATATTTAAAGCCAGCTTAAATTTGTAAACATCAAGATAACCTTTTAACTCAAAAGCTGATAAAATATTATATGCTTTACTTTCTAGATCAAACTGTTCAAGTGTGTACATTCGATTTTGTGCAAAGCTTGCAGGATATAAATTTTGTTCGGAAACGGCTTTAGAGAGCGTATTTTGTTTTACTTGAGGAAGCTGTTCAATATGATTAGCTAATTGCTGAATAGTATTATATCTGTATAAATCAGGGATACTAACCAGAACATTAAAATCTTGTCGAATTTTACTGATCAGATGCATCTGTCGTAAAGAATTTAGTCCCAATTTCAGCAAATTATCAGTAGTACTTATCTGAGTATGATTAAGTACTTCACAACAAAGAGAAAAGAGTTTTTGCTCTAAAAAGGTCTGTGGCTCTAACACTATTTGCTCTTTAAGTAATTTTAACAGCCCTGGCTTATCAATTTTACCATTTGTGTTTTTAAGAAGCTGTTTTACAATAATAATTTTTGATGGATGCATATACTCAGGCAAGGAGTGGGTGAGTTCTCCTTCTATTTTAGAAAGAACTTTTTCCCCTTGTGCGCTAGTGACAAATGCAAAAATATTTTCAGCAAATATAACTGCTACTTCTTTGACTTCACTAACTTTAGCTATTGTTGCCTCTATTTCTTCTAATTCAACCCGCACCCCATTAATTTTTACTTGATTATCTTTACGCCCAAGCACATACAGGTTGCCATCTTCGGCATAATACCCAAGATCACCAGTAAAATAATATAAATCATTTGGACAATGTGATTGAGGTAACAATTTAAAATTACTGTTATCTGCATTTAAGTACTTATAACTTCGATAAGGAGTACGAATAACTATTTCACCTGGTTCAGTTACATTACAAGGAAAATTCTTTTCGTTTAAAACATAAACTTCGCTATTCGGCAGAGCAATTCCTAACGGAAGTACGGTTTTCTCAGTATCCTCTTTACTGGCTATATAATAACATTTAGCCAAAGTAGTTTCACTTGGGCCATATAGATTTATGACTTGTCCCTTAAAATCAAATTTAGAAAATATATTTTCTAATAGCTTACCGCTAAGCTTTTCTCCCGCACTAAAGATGTAACGTAAATGAGGCAAAGATATTGTTGAAATTGTGTTTAACCATACATTCAAAACTGCAGGTACTATATTAAATAGAGTTATCTGTTTATTTGCAAGCCAATGAATAATCTTATCCACCTGATTTACTGAGTAAGGAGAAAGATATAACTGGGATCCAGATAATAATGGAGTTAATACAGAACGAAAAATCACATCAAAACCTAGAGCAGTAAATTGGGCGCATTTATCAATAGTACTAAATTTAAATTGCTCGCTCTGCCAATTAATAAAATGGCTAAGACCGATATGAGATCCTAAAATTCCCTTTGGTTCTCCCGTTGAGCCGGAGGTAAAAACTATGTAAGCTGGCAGATTATGCCATTCATAATTAATTAAAGCTAAGTCAATAACATCATATTTGCTATCTAGTTGAGCATAACTCATATGCAAGGTAGAGTCATTAAATCTTAAGTTATCACTAATTATCAATTGTGGATTTGCCAGAGCCATTATTTTTTCTTGTCTGGCTTTAGGTAGGTTACTATCTAGTAATAATATTGTTGCTTTGACTAACCAACCTCCAATCATAGTCCCAATCATAGATAAATTTAGTGTACCTGTTAGAACTACAACATCACCAGAGGTTAAATTCAAATTGTTTAAAGCATGATATTTACAGGCAATTTCTTGAGCAAGATCAGAATAACTAAACTGATTATCACCTGTATCTGTAAGAGCAGTTAGCTCACCATATTGAAGACAATTACGATAAATTTGCAAAGGTAAATACTCTAAATTATTATTTACCATATCTTCATAATTACGCATTCTGCCCCTTTCTTAACATGCTTTATTATTACATTCTATTTATTTTAGGTATTAAATCTCGATAGTTAAAAATTGCCCTTCAAACTCTGCCACAATAGCCAAGTCATTTTCGAGTGCCTCATTAGTATTACTAATAAGTAACATAAAACCAGCATAAGGCCCAGTATCATCACGCGTTACATCCACTACATCACCAACTGCAACAAACTGTTGAAATATATAGACAGATGAAATTCGCGATTTTAATCCATCTATATCCGATATCCTTAAAATCTTACCGGCAGTGAAAATAGGTAATAACACTAGACAAGCATAGTTTTTAACCTTGAACTCCATAGTTTTTAAATCTTCCGGCTGAATATGGCAGGCAATTAAGGATTCTACCTGGTTATGCGTTAGCATTAATTCCCAAGCTTCTTTGGTGAATCCTCCTCCCATGATGCGGCCAGCAGTTTCAATAAGGTTAATTTTCTTATCCTTTACCATTACTTCAGTATGTGCTGCTCCAAATGTAACTTCAAGGGCATCCAAGACCTGTTTGGTATAGTCAATAAGTTGCGGCATACTTTGTGGATCAATCAGCCTAACACGAGTAGCAATTACACCACCGCCAGGAATATAAGTCTTGCTATAACGCCAAACATCAGTTATATGATGCGTGTCATACAAGGTCACCGTATTTACAATGTATTCGTCGCCTTGCAACATTTCCTGAATCAGAACATGCGTAATCGGCTGTCCCATGCTATTGTGTCCTGCAAGTAGTTTTTCGACACTTTCTCTTGTCTGTTCTACAGTATTACACACATATACATTAATTGAGCCACCATCATTAACAGGCTTCACAATTACAGGTAAAGAACCAATCTTATTTAGTGCTGACACACATTGAGAGATATCCACTACTAATTGTTGCTTAATTCCAGGCAGATTATATTTTTGAATAATCTCTTGCATTAGATATTTATCCCTTCTAAATTGAGTAGTCATAGGGTGATTACCTGGTAATCCTAACTTATTTGCAAGTTCCTCAGCAACACTTACGCCCTCTTCACAACCTGGAAAAACATATCCAATAGAGTACGCGGATAATTTATGTAATAAAGATTCCCAATCATTATCTGAAAAATCTATATTAAAAAAGTAACCTTCAGGATGGCACTTATAACTTCCCATTCCCTCTGGGGTCAACACATGTATGCAGGAAATATTTCTTGCTTGCAACTCTTCAAATAATAATTTACCACTAGAAAAGCCATCAACTATAATTGCATATTTCACCACTTATTTCCTTATTCCTACAATGCATCCAACTTGAAATACAAACAGACAAAATAAAGTCATTTTTTAAAAGAACAGTCTCTATTTGAAAATCACCAAAATCCTGAATCAACTCAGTAGTTAAATCCATTCTCTATCTTGCCAGAAAAACCTACTCCTAGACATTTAAAGTACGCCTCCATTTTTGTCCATAATACAAAAAAATCATTATATGGAATGCAGCTATTTTTCCGGACACAGAGCTTAGCCCATTGAAACCATTACAATATTTTTCCATAAATTGTTCATTTCTTACTTTTTTATTAGAATCATTAAATTTATCTTGATTAATTTTTTCAAATTTGTTGGGTGATAACCAATTTAAAGTAGAGTGTGCTCGCTCATTATTATACCAAGCTTATATATAATCAAAAATTCCTAACTGAGATTGAGTGCTGGTTTTAAAATGAGTATTATTAACATATTCTTTTTTTAAAGTGGCAAAGAAACTCTCAGCAACAGCTCTCTTTCTTTTTCAAGATATCTATCATAATTAGCTAACCATTCATAATATGAACTTCATGTTAGTCCTAATAATTCACAAGCTTTATCAACATTTATCCAAGCACTATTATTCTTTATAAACATATACTTTATCGTGCTTGATTGGCAAAGTATATGGTGGCTTTTTTTAATATATCATTCTCCATCTTAGCGTTAGCTAGTTATTTTTTGAGCCTTGCATTTTCAAGATGTTGTTGTGAAAATATACTTGGAGCAGATTTTTATTATATTTAGTTAACCAACCTTGGAGCGTTCTTGTAGGTACGTTATAGGCTTCAGCACATGCTGCCACACTACTATATATTCCACTTTTATAAACCCCAATTACTTGATCTTTAAACTTTTGCCAATGAAATTTCTTATTCTTATTCACAGACTTTTCCAAGGTTATACTTTCAGACTTTATGTTCTCTTCCATTTTTTTCCATTAAAATAGTTCATAATTATTATACCAACAATTATTCTATCTTTGTGTCCGGAATTATAGCATCACTCCATCACTTTGAATTATAATCTAGTGGTCACATTCGACATTATTACACACTTAGATGGAATATTTTCTTAGCAAATATGCTAAAAGAGGATCTAACACTCTAATTTGACGGATTTTGAGCATCGGTAATCGAATATCTTCTTTATTAACTAAATAGATCATATCTTTTTCTAATAGTGATTTAATTCCCAATCTTATGCTTGAATACGCCTTACCTATAGTGCTTATAAAATTTTGACTAGTTGGTTCAATTGTTGGATTTAATGCTAGTGCCTTCATTAAATCTTGTTGATTCGGCGTCAACTTTTCTAATTCGGCCACCATACGTCTTTGCTCTAAATCAAAACATTTTTCCCAAGCCATATTCACAGCATTAATATCTGGCATATAACTTAGTAACCATAATTGATTACACAACATATTGATATAGAATGCATGTAATTCAGTATATTTAACTATTTGATTAAATGTTTGTTCAGATAAGTCTTTTCCCCATTTTTTTCTTGCCAATTTATTTAAGTGTTTTAAATATTCTTCTGAGGAAATACGTTCGAGATATAACTTATCGCATAACATATATAGTGGCATAGATTTATCATCAAATAATTCAAGTAATAAATGTCTATTACTACCAGAAAATACAAATACTATCTCAGAAGATTCTTGAGCTACATGTCTAATTGCACCTTGGATTGATTTAACATTTTCACTGTTTGCTATATCCTGAAATTCATCAATAAAAAAGATTGCTTTTTTCTTATGTTCTCTTAATATTTTAACTAACGCATTTAATGCGGTAAATATCTGATCTACAGCATCAAAATTCATTCCAGTATATGTAGCCTCAATATTAATATATTTAGCGGTTAAAGATACCTTAAAATTATTAAAAATTGATTGGATTTTAGACAATATTTTCTCGCGAGGAGGCATAATAGTTGAAACAATTTCTGAAATACCTTGTAGAATTCTTTTAGTAATAGTTAGGTCATTATGTGCTAGAAATAAATCTACTGAAGCACTAGGTACATTTAGTTCTAATATAACTTGGTGAACTAAACTTGACTTACCATATCTACGAGGTGATATTAAAACTGTATGTCGGCTTTTATTTATATTACCCTTTAATAAATTTCTTTCTTCATGCATATTACAAAATTTATCACCAATAGCTAATTTCTCTGGAAAAACATCTTCAATTATTGTGTTTTGCATTTTTTTATAACCTCACATCATATGTTGCATATTATTATATCATATTATATGTAACATACAATATGATATAATAATTATTGATACATACTTATACTCTAGCAGATTTAAGTACCACAGAGGCAACAAGCTTTTTGATCATAAAAAGCTCTTACTCCTGATCAATATCCATATTTTGCTATCTTTATATTTTTTATATTATGATATAATTCCGGCTATTGTAAAAATCTTGAAATAAGAGCTCACAAGGGATAATATTATGTTAAAAGTAATGAAATTTGGAGGAACTTCTGTTGGTTCTGTTGAAGCTATCAAATGTGTCAAAAGTATAATACAAAAGAATATTAAAGAAAAGCATAAACCAATTGTAGTTTGTTCTGCAATGAGCACTATAACTAACAAGCTACTTGAAGCAGGTAAACTTGCTGAGGCACATAATCCAGATTATCAAACTATAATAACTCAAATTTCCAATTCTCATATTGAAGCAATTCATCAATTAACTAACTTTAATCAGCAAAGTTCTACGATATTGAAAATCAAAATATTATTAAATGAATTGAATGATATATTACATGGCATATTCTTACTTGGCGAATTTTCACAAAAATCACAAGATTTAATACTGAGTTTTGGTGAACAATTATCTTGCATAATCATTGCAGATTATTTAAGCCAGAACAAGGTTAACGCTAAATTTATTGATGCTAGGACATTAATCAAAACTAATAGTCAATTTACTAATGCACAAGTAGACTATAAAACAACTAATAATAATTTGAAGTCTTTTGTAAACAAATTAGATTTTGTACCAATTATTACAGGATTTATTGCCTCTAATGCAGAGAATGAAACTACAACATTAGGTAGAGGCGGCTCTGATTACACTGCTTCAATAATTGGCGCTGGAGTAAATGCGGATGAGATAGAAATATGGACAGATGTAGATGGCGTAATGACTGCTGACCCACGAAAAGTTAAAACTGCATATACTATCAATTACCTAAGTTATCAAGAAGCAATGGAATTATCTCATTTTGGAGCAAAGATAATTTATTCTCCAACTATATATCCAGCATTTAAAAATAAAATTCCTCTTTATATAAAAAACACTTTTAATGCCAACCATCCTGGTACACTAATTACTGATTCGGATAAAATTAAAGATAACAAATCGCTAATAAAAGGGATATCCTCTATTAGTGATATGGCTATTTTAAATATTGATGGTTCTAATACAGTTGGAATATCTGGAGGAATATTAAGTAAAGTAACTAGTCTATTAAATTTCAACAATATAAATGTGATTTTACTTACGCAAGCATCTTCAGAATATTCCGCTTGCTTGGTATTAGAAGCTAATTCAGCAAAGTTAGCTGAACAAATATTAAACAAAGAATTTAATCAAGCCATTAAAGCCGGAATGATGGATAAACTTACTGCAGAACTAGGTTTTTCTATAATTTCAGTAGTCGGTGAAAATATGAAAAGCCATGCCGGTTTTGCCGGTAAGTTCTTTTCAGCTTGTGGGAAAAATGGAATAAATATTAGAGCTATAGCTCAAGGATCTTCAGAGTTAAATATCTCTGCTGTTATCGAAACCAACATGTTAACTAAAGCATTAAATGTTGTACATGAAGCATTATTTACAGATACAGATCAAATAAAAATTAATCTATTTATGACTGGAGTTGGTTTCATTGGTAGTACTCTTATCAATCAAATTGTTCAAAATAGTGAATACTTATTGGAAACACAAAATATAAAAATCAATATTGTTGGCCTTATAAATACTCAGAAGATGCTAATTAAAGAAAGTGGGATCAGTCCTAATAAGTGGAAAACTTTATTAAACAATGGGGAAAATGCATCACTTGAAAATTTTGTAAATCGCATGAAAACTATGAATTTAGCAAATACAGTATTTGTTGATTGTACTAGTAGTAAAAAGGTAACTAGCTTTTATCCCGACATATTATCTAATAGTATTGCAATCACCACACCAAATAAGTTAGCTAATTCAGGCAACTACAAAGATTATCAAGAACTACACTATCTTGCAAATAAGCATAATACAAAGTTTTTATATGAAACTAATGTTGGAGCTGGATTACCGATTATAAGCACTTTAAAGAATTTGATATCTAGTAGCGATAAAATATTAAAAATTGAGGGGGTTTTATCAGGTACACTATCCTATATATTCAATAGTTTTGTAGGCAATAAAAAATTTAGTGATATTGTTTTTGAAGGCATGAAAAAAGGTTATACTGAACCTGATCCAAGATCAGACTTAAGTGGGCTGGACATGGCAAGAAAAATTCTAATTCTAGCTAGAGAATCTGGAGCAGAGCTTGAGATGAAAGATATAAAAGTAACCAATATTCTTCCAAAAGAATGTATTGAAGCTAAAACTGTAGAAAAATTTTTTATTGCATTAGAAAAAAATAATGATGTTTTTGAAAAAGTGAAAAATGAAGCGAAAAATACTAATAGTGTTCTTCGCATGATTGCTAAATATGAAAATAATAAAGCAGAAGTTCAACTCAAAATGGTCAATAGTTCTCATCCATTCTATAGCTTATCTGGTAGCGATAATATTGTCGCATTCACAACTAAGAGATATAAAGAGCGGCCACTTATAGTACAAGGGCCAGGTGCTGGCGCTGTTGTCACGGCTTCGGGAGTTTTTGCAGAAATTATTAGTATTGCTAAGTTTTTAAGAGGTTAAGTATGTCTTCATCAAAAAGTATCAGGGTATTTGCACCAGCAACTAGTGCTAATGTAAATTGCGGTTTTGACATTCTTGGTTTTGCATTAGAATCAATCGGAGATGAAATAATACTCAATATCAACAAGAAAAAAGGACTTAGCATAAAAAAAATTACTGGTGATGGTGGAACATTACCCTTAGACATAAATTTAAATAGTGCGACAGTTGCTATGTCTAGCTTACTCAAACACAATCATATTGAATGTGGTATAGACATAACTATAAATAAAAAAATGCCATCTGAAAGCGGCCTTGGCTCAAGCGCTGCAAGTAGTGTTGCTGCTGTTTATGGATTAAACGCATTACTTGGCTTAAATTTAACAAAATTAGAGTTATTAAAATATGCTATACATGGTGAATTTATAGCAAGTGGTGCACTTCATGCTGACAATATTGCACCATCGATGCTTGGTGGTTTTACATTAATACGTGATGCTCATACTTTTGACATAGTTCAAATTCCAAGCCCAAGTAATTTACATTATGCAATAATTCATCCTCATTTAAAAATCAATACTAAGGAAGCTAGAAAAATCCTCAAAAATTATGTTAACCTTAATGATTTTATTACACAATCTGCAAACCTTGCGGGGCTTATTGCTGGCTTATGTACAGACGATTATTCTTTAATCAGTAGGTCTTTAGTTGATGTTGTTGTGGAGCCAAATCGAAGACCACTTATTCCTAACTTTAATTATATAAAACAAAGTGTTTTAGATGCAGGTGCCTTAGGTTTTGGGATATCTGGGTCGGGACCTTCATTATTCACCTTAAATAGTAGTGAGAATATTGCACACAAAGTAGGTGGTATAATGCAAAATGAATTTGCTAAAATGAAGATAAAAAGTGAAGTTTATGTTGGCAAAATCAACCACGCTGGTGCTTTAGTCATATTATAAGGTCAATTAGATGAGATTTCATAGCACAAAAAATAAAAATATTGAAGTTAGTCTTAAAGAAGCAATATTTAACTCATTACCTTCTGATAATGGTTTATTTGTACCAAATTTTATCCCTAAGCTAACTAATGATTTCATCAAAAATATCAGTAATTATTCATTACAAGAAATAGCTCAAACTGTATCATACACATTATTAAAAGATGATATAACAAAAGCTCAATTGGATGATATAGTAGAAACATCGATTAATTTCCCTGTGTCACTTGTAAATATTCATGACAATATATATTCTTTAGAGCTATTTCATGGACCAACAATGGCATTTAAAGACTTTGGTGCTAGGTTTATGGCAAAGCTTATGTCATACTTTCTAGGTCATGAAAATAAAAAAATTACAATTTTAGTAGCAACATCAGGAGACACTGGAAGTGCTGTTGCTAATAGCTTCTTAGGCATTGAAGAAGTTGAAGTTATCATTTTATATCCGAGTGGTAAAATTAGTGATATTCAGGAAAAGCAATTAACCACCTTAGGGCAAAATATTACAGCATTAGAAATTAAAGGTACTTTTGATGACTGCCAAAAATTAGTCAAAGAATCTTTTCTAGATCAAGATTTAAATAGTAAGTTAAATCTTTCATCAGCAAACTCAATTAATATTAGTAGATTAATTCCTCAATCATTTTATTATTTTTATGCATATTCACAATTAAATGATAAAGATGTAGTATTTTCGGTACCAAGTGGTAATTTTGGCAATTTAAGTGCTGGAATTCTTGCTAAAAAAATGGGCTTACCTATTAATTTATTTATCGCTGCTACAAATATTAATGATATAATCCCGCAATATTTGAAAACAGGGATATTCACTCCACATCCTTCAAAACAAACAATTGCAAATGCAATGGATGTGGGTAACCCAAGTAATTTTGCACGGCTTTATTATTTCTATCATGGTGATATCAGCAAAATTCGCCAAGATATTGTCGGATTTAGTTATACTGATGATCAAATTCGAAATATAATAAAAAAAATTTCTGATTCATATGGTTACATAATGGATCCGCATGGAGCAACTGGATATATGGCACTAATTGACTATATGAAGAATACTAATAATACCAACTTTAATGGAGTATTTTTAGAAACGGCACACCCTGCTAAATTCAAAGATGAAGTTGACAAAATTTTAGGTACAAATATTGAGTTTCCAGAACGGCTATTAACTGTTCTAAAAAAAGAAAAAGTAAGTATAAAGCTTAATCCAAAATTCGATGAATTTAAAGATTTTTTAATCAATTATCACTCTTATTAGATAAATTTGATGTTTAAATTATATTATGCAAATCAAGGTAAGATAATTTTAATTGCTGTAATTCTAGCATTTGTTTTAGGTATTACTGCACCAAATTTATTTAAACATGTAAATTTTATTAGCGAAACATTTATTAATTTACTAAAGCTATGTGCATTACCAATTGTGATTACATCTTTGGTTGTAACAATTGGTCAATTACCAAGAAATGGACAGATAAAATTAATTGCTCGAAATTCGATTCTTTATATTTTAGCCAGTGAAATAATTGCAATAAGCATAGCTCTTATAATATTTAATACAATTAATATAAGTTCTAATATTAATCCTCACACTTTGCTTAAAGGTGCATTTTATAATGGATCTAGCAATACCAGTATCAATCCAAATCAAATATTTAATTATATCTTTACAGAAAACATATTTAGCTCATTAGTTAAGTTTGATACTTTACCCATAGTGATATTTTCGATTATGCTTGGTTTAACCTGTAACTTTAATCAAACTCATGCAAAACCATTACTAGAGTTATTTGCTAGCATCCGATATATTTTCTTGAAATTGCTAAATGCAATTATGATTTTAGCACCGCTAGCAATTTTTGCATTAATTGGACTTAATGTAGCTGATAGTTATCAAAGCGGAGCACTCATCACTAATGTATATGGGCTATTAAAATTTGTTGGTTTATTTCTAGGAGCATTAGGGATTCACTTTTTATGGCAATTATTACTAGTACTTTTTTTATATCGTCATCTTAAATTTAAACAAGTTATTATTGAAGCTTTACCAATTTTTGTTACAGCATTCATTAGTTCAAGTTCTTTAGCAACTTTGCCAATAGCTTTAGAAAAAGCTAAAAAGCTAGGCGCTAATAAGAAAATTGTTGAATTTATGCTACCTATTTGTGCTTCAATGAATTTCGCATCAGGTATGATGTATGAAATGGCAGCAACCTTATTTTTCTTACAAATATTAGGTATTCATTTAGACTTAATGCATCAGATATTTTTAGCATTAGCTTGTATTTTTACCGGAATAGCTGTTGGGGGTATACCAGAAACTAGCATGGTTAGTTTCGTGACAATTTTTAACATGGCAAATATCCCATTGTCAGCAATTAGTATTTTGTTACCGCTTGATCGGATACTTGATCGAATTAGGACTATGGTTAATATATTTGGTAATACTTGCGGCACTCTAACTGTTAGCAAAACTAAAATTGAATAAGAATAAACTATATAATAAAACAATCAATTTCAGCATTATATTTCTAGCAACTCTATTTTTATAATCTTTATTTTAGAATAAGAGTTTAGCTCCAAAAAAGCTAATTTATACCTCATCAGTAAAACTTATACAGTGATAAACAAGACATATTTTGATCACTTTCACCATCTAATACCAATTCCACAAAATAATTTTTCATTGTATTATTTTAAAAACAACAAATTTGTTTAACGAAAAAAAGTACTACATCACTTCAGAAAAATATTATATTTACGATATTTTTTCTTAATAGAGGTGCCAATTGAAAAATTTTCATTTAATTTTATTTAATATTTTTATAACAATATTATTAGGTGGATGTGGTAGTGGTGGTGACAGCATGGTCAGTCTTAAAACTGGATTTTCAGTTACCTCTATTTCACCCAGCCCAGATTCTACTATTAGAATCAATCAAATGTTTACTTTTGGATTCAATAGTAATGTTGATTTTTCTACTATAAAGTATATTAGTTTAATAAATACAACAAGTGGCAAATCTGAAAAAATCAACTGTTATGAATCAAACGCCACTACTATACAATGCACTCCTAACAAACTATTATCCGCTGGCACAACCTATAATATAAATTTACCGGCAACGATTAAAGATCAGGCACAGAATTCATTAAATCCACGCACGATTAGCTATACCACCTTTAACCAACCAATAGTAATCAGTGCAGATCCAGAAAGTGGCAATATAGGATTAAAAACCACAACATATACTTATGTTTTTAGTGAGTCAATGGATAATATTACATTAGATAGCATGCAAACTCCAAATAATGTAACTTTTACTGATGAGACAACAGAAAGCGCTATACCTATTAAGTGTAATGGACAAGATAATACAATTATGGTGTGTAAGGTACAAGCTTCTCTATTAATATTAGACCATACTTATATGCTTGGTTTAAGTCAAAAGATTAAGGCATTAGATGGAATAGCTTTAACCCCTACCAGCTATTCGTATGCTGCAACAAATTATACTCAGCCACGAATTGAGAGTGCAAGCCCTGAAAGTGGAAGCATTGGATTACAAAGCAAAACTTATACATATACTTTCAATGAGTTGATGGATACAACCACACTCAATTCATCACAAACTCCGGGTAATGTTATATTTACAGATACAACTTTAGATATTAATTTACCGATTAAGTGTAATGGTCAAGATAGTAAAACTATGGTCTGTAATCTATTAACTCAAACTTTAAGTATAGATCATGAATATATGCTAAATGTTACGAGTAAGATACACTCTCAGGATAATGTAAGTCTTGCACCTACAGCTTATACCTATAGACTTGAAAGTTATAGCTATAATTGGGATATCATATATAACCTGCCTGAAACAACAGCTGAAAGCATCTATAATATACAATATGTAAATAATGTAGTATACGCATGTGCTGTCAGTAATAATAATGTATATCTCATACAATATATAAATGGGATGATAAATAATAAATCTACTAATATTAAAGGTCAATGCAAAACTTATAGCAATGATAACTTTTATATAAGCGGTAATAGTTCTCCCAACATGACATTTTCCAAATATAATATTAATCGAAATACCTTGACAAAAATTGATTCAGGTAATGGTATCTGGATGATTAATGATGCAACAGAAAATAATGGAATAGTATTTTATTTAGTAAATCCAGTACAAGGTTTTCCTGAATATCTCAAAATATATGATGGAACTAATATATCAAACATAACTTTACCAAAGGAATATCCCTTATATGTTCGCTATTATAATGGGGATATTATAGTAACGACTTTACAAGGAATATATTCTTCACATAATGGAGTTGTAAGTAATATAACATATGGTTTACCCAAAGGGGGCTTGCCATTAGTTGATGGAAAGAACTTATATATGAGTTACGATTACCCCAGTGTATTATTATATAAGCTAAATAATAATAGTTGGCAGCAAATTTATAATACACAAAATATTTATCCTTACCAAATTAAGACACAAAGTATATATGGATTCACACCAGATCATAAAGTAGTGAAATATAGTTTAATCGGTGGTATAACGAAAAACATCACCCCATCAATGTTAAGCAATGAAAAGATAGATAGTTTAACAGTGGATGATGACGGAAATGTTTACTTAGCTACCAGTCAGAAAATATATAAGGGTGTATTACAATAAAGTAAATATTTTATATTAATTAACATACTAGGCAATACCACTTAACTGTAGCTTTAATTGTATTTTTACGGATATTCTTACAGTTTGTAGCTATAATCATGGATAAAAGGAGTGAAAAATAATGACAACTGGAGGACTAATATTTTTTGTTGGATTTTGTTTAGCAATAGGCATATTTGCACTGTTTGCTTTTTATAATAAAGATAACTCTTCTTCTAATAAAAACCACCATAGAATAAACAATCATTAAAGGCAAAGTGGATCTATTTATCATACATATCTTGCTTGAAATTAAAGGCCTCGAATTCGAGAACTTCAAAAAAGAAGCTGGAATTAATAGGTTCGATCTTACACCAAAAATGGATCAAATGAACGCTACCCGCTGCAGAGCAGCTGGGTATCGTTTTACTTCACTCAAATAATCTCAATTGATAATCGGCATATAGCTTAGTATAAGATTCTTTTACACCTTGATTCTGAACGTACTAACTTATCATTTTCTCGTCTCCATGCCTACCTACAGTACTTGCAAAATAACCATCTGTCCAAAATTCACCACCCCATAATTGTTTCTTAACCTCAGGATACATTACAAATACCCTTTTAGCTGTTACAAGATCTAATTACTTTTTGTCAGGTATTAAGGCAAGCACTTTCTACAAATTTCTAAGAGTATGAGTATGTAAGTATATAGTATTATTTATAACCTTGGTGGTGGAGCCAGAGTAACTCCAAACTGTTTTAACTTTTCAATAAGATATTGTTTTGAATCCATACGATATAACATATATTCTAGTAATCTGGGTGCATATAAATATTTAGTATTATTAAACACTTTTTCAAAATGGAAAATCCTATTCCTAAACCCACGTATTGTATTTAATTCATTGTGTAATTTGATTAGATAATCTTTATGGATATTCTTTGCAGAAATACCAAATACGCTGTTTACTTGCTCTTTGTATAATTGTGTTCTAAGTAAGTATTTTGGATTAAATAACTCAACCCAAAACCCAAGCGTAAGGTTTGCAATAATGTCATCATTACTGATTGAAGTTCTATATTTCTCTTTTATTTCATTGATACGAGTCATAACAGATATGTCATACTTTAAAATAGAAGGCGGGGTAATTAGCCAGTTTGAGCCATATTTTTTAGCATAAAAACTATTAATTTTATTTCTTAATGTTATTTCAAAATAGTGTAATAGGGGATAGCAAAATTGTGAAAACTTGATATTTCCCACATACTCTACATCATTCTTATACTTAGACATCCTTTTGTTACTGATAAAAAGTTCTTGCATATTTACTCTTATCTTGCTATAATAATGGCGGATACAAAGAATGTAAGTCGTTTTATTATGGGGCTGACCCTGCACTATAGACAGTTTAACTGACGCAATTCTTGGTGTACGGCAGGGTTACTTTCCATAAATTGAGTTCAAAAGCATTCCCTAGCACTACTTCATTTACATACAAAACACGTATTCATACCAAAGTTAAAAATAATTTATTATGATAATATCTATTAATACTTTTGCTCCAATTTATAAAAAGTTTCGAGTTTTTGTACTAATTTATCTGTATTATATCATATAATAAGTATAATTAGTATGGGTCGTATAGTCACGAGCAGAGCTGTCCCATGATAATTTACTTGATATTGCTAGTGTTACAGAATGGGTCTTACCAAAATCATATGCTTAATAGATAAATTTTATCCAATGTGTTTTAATGTAAACATTGGTATGATTAGAAAATTATCATGGGAAAGCCCTGTAGTCACGAGAAGCATTTTCAAAACTTAAAGAGCTTAATCGCAATATATCATCCTTAATAACAGTTTCAGATAAACCATCTGATCATAAATCCTTACTCCAAAGATCTGGCGAATTAATGGCAGATTTGTTTGTTCCAGATGATGAATTAGAAGTTGATGAAAGTGAAACTAGCTTAGAAATAGAGTTTCCTTTTATTAAAATAAAACGCCGAGTGAAGAAATCGAAAAAATAGAATTATTATGGAAAATTTAGATGTTAAACCGCTCCTCAGTTTATTATTAAATTTTACTTAGATATCCCCAAAATTAACAAACGGTAGAAAATTTATTTACACAAAATTCTTCCACCCTCAGCCAGTCTATAATGCTCAGCACTTGAGTTTGAATAAGTATAACTCAAGTACTGAAACAGTTTACTGGTTGGAAGAGATTGTCACTAGGAAAAAGGCTACTGTACACAATTTGTGCTGGTCCAATTCCTCATCTCCTGACTTTGTCACTTTTTGCCCCTAAAATTTCATAATATACTGAGATATATGTATTTATTTTTTATGGGCACTACATTATTTTAATTTAGATTGTTATGTGTAAATGTTTTGTGGCTATTCTAAGGTAGGTATACTGAG
>JBKDHQ010000161.1:0-853 GCA_046336365.1 Neisseriaceae bacterium | reverse complement strand
TAATCTCTGGTATTATCAAAAAATTTCTTATATATATCAATGAAAATATTACCTTCACTTCCATTATTTTGTTCAATTAATTTATTAAACCACTCATGATTAATATGAGCTATTTTAGATAATAGATTATCTGGATCCTTTGTTATATTAGCCATTTGAAATTAATCCTAATTTTTTATAAAGTGTAGCACATCTACTCGAAGTATTTCAATTCTGGAGTCGAAATGACGATATAAAACGCGACGACATGGACTATATGCTCTAAGGAGCTCTTTATAAATAATGACAAAGTCCAAAATTGAAAGACGATGAGTATATCTCAATTACATCATGTGCTGGCCGCCATTAATAGCGATTTCGCTGCCAGTAATAAAAGCGGCACTATCGCTAGCCAAATATTTTACTAAATCAGCAACCTCGGAAGGTGTCCCAAGTCGTCCAACAGGAATAGTACTTATTATCTTATTTCTAATTTCATCAGGAACTGCTAAAACCATTTCAGTTGCAATATAGCCAGGAGCAATAGTATTCACAGTAATTCCTTTTTTTGCTGTTTCTTGCGCAAGAGCCATAGTAAATCCGTGTATACCAGCTTTGGCTGCCGAGTAATTAGTTTGCCCAAACTGACCTTTTTGCCCATTAATGGATGAAATATTAATTATTCTACCCCACTCTTTTTCAAGCATATCATCTAAGACTTGTTTAGACATATTAAATACGCTATCTAAGTTAGTTCTTAACACAATATCCCAAAAATCCTTAGTCATTTTCTTTAATGTACTATCCTTTGTAATCCCAGCATTATTAACTAAAATATCAATTGGACCCACATCTTTTTTTATTGCTGCTACAG
>JBKDHQ010000160.1:0-17275 GCA_046336365.1 Neisseriaceae bacterium | reverse complement strand
ATGTTTGTAATCAATTGATAATAAAAAGAAATTACAAAATTAAACACTCACCAATTTGGTGAAACTAAATTTTCTATAAATAAATTGGTAAATAACGGTCTGCATTAATTTTTAATATTCAACTACGTTTTTTAGGATTATGCTTTTATTATTGGAATAACTCAATGTTAGAATTAACACAAGAACTTTGGGGCAATAAACAAGTAACTAAATACATCGCTAAAGATGAAGGATTTTCTCAAGAGCAGATATTAGACAGATTAAATTTTGAAATTTAAAATCAGTTGAAATATGAAGTTCAGTATTGGCCGATATTTACAAAAGCAGGTGACTTTGTTGGATGTTGCGGATTACGCCCCAAAGATGTCACATTAGGAATATACGAATTTGGGGTTCATTTGTTACCCAAATTCTGGTATCAAGGTTTAGCAATTGAAGCTGCTTTAGTAGTTATAGAATATGCAAAAAGACAAGGGTTTGCAAAATTATTTGCTGGACACCATCCAAACAATGCAGCATCCAAAAAAATGTTAACAAAACTTGGCTTTGTGGCAATAGGTAAAGAATTTTATCCCCCAACTGGATTATTTCACCCGTCTTATGAACTTGCGTTATAGAATTTACATTCCTAAGATCATATAATATTTTCTAAGATCCTCAACAGGTTCTAATAATACTAATTTAATTTATCTCGATCTGGACGATGGAAAAATACTATACCAAGCACAGATGCCACAACTAATAGGATCATTAATAAAATTGCCACATTAAAATTCCCAGTCCAGGTAGTTAAAAACCCATTGACGATCGGGGAAACAATCGAAGCAATACCAAATGTAAAATTCATAATTGCATTACTAGTGCTTGCGTTGTTAGGATCTAAGTCTGCATTAATTATTCCCATTACAGAACTTGGCATATTGTTAAAACCAATACCAAGTGATAAGAAAACAATTGAAATTAAAAATGAATTCATCGACACTACCAAGAAAAAACACACTGCTGCAAGTAATTGGCATACCCAAATCAAATGTGAGCGCGAAATTCTTAAACTTTTTGTTTTTTGCAATAACCAATCAGTTAACACTCCTCCACCTATCAAAAAAACTCCTGCAGTTATCCATGGGATTGTTAAAAACCAACCAACTTGCATGAGTTTTACGTGGTAAACTTGTTGTAAATATCCAGGTAACCAGATTAACGCAAAAAATTGAATATAAGCAAATACAAAAAATGCTCCATTATTGGCGATTAAAGTTGGGGTACGCAATAAAAACTTCCAATTAATTACATGTCTTTTTCTAGCACTAGATTGAATTATCAGTTTCGTTTGATCACGATAAAATATGAACCATACTAATGCCCAGATTATTCCTGGGATACCGAGAAATAAAAAAGCATTTCTCCAACCAAATATAGTAATAAGATATGTGGTAAGTGGTGCTCCGATAACTGATGAGAAAGCAACCGAAGATGAACCTAAAGCGAATATTTTACTCCGTTTATTAATAGGGATCCAATCTACAATAACACGCATAAAAGTGGGAAATACAGGAGCTTCGCTAGCACCTAATAATAATCTCAAAATAAACAAATCCCAAAAGCCAAACGCTAAACTAAAAAACATACAAATTATAGACCAACAAAGCGCACATATAGCCCATATTTTACGTGCACCATATTTATCAGCAAGAATTCCACCGGCAATTACAGTAAGAAGGTAGCCAAAACCAAATGCCGAAGAAATTAAACCAAATTCAGCATTAGTAAGGTTAAATGTCTTTTCAATGGGAAGAATTGCATACGAAAATATTGATCGGTCTAAATAAGTAATAACTAGTGCAATAAAACCTAACCCAACTCCAATTTTTTTCATATATTATTCACTTATTAAATAATCTTATGTTACAATGCATAATTATATAATATTTGCAATGTGAATTAAATTTCACTTACATGCCGATGCAAAAAATATACTATTTAATATACTCGAATATGAAAGAGTATAGATATTTGAATTGTAAATAAATGTTAGCAACCAATAAATATAAAGTTTTAATAATAGCTCCATCATGGGTTGGCGATTTAGTAATGAGCCAAACGTTATTTAAATTATTAAAAATTCAGCATGGTGAAAATTTAGAGCTTGATGTTTTTGCCAATAGCTGGACAATTGATATTTTATCAAGAATGCCCGAAGTAAACAATATAATTCAAAATCCATTTGAACATAAAAAACTATCATTATCTAGTCGCATAAGAATAGGTTATAATTTACGCAAACATAAATATGATCAAGTATTTGTTTTACCTAACTCTCTTAAATCAGCGATAGTTCCTTTTTTTGCTAAAATCAAAAGACGCACTGGATTTATAGGCGAGTTTAGATATATCTTATTAAATGATGCTTATAAATTAAATAAAGAAGCTTTACCAAGAATGGTTGATAGATTTTGTGCCTTGGCTAATAATGGCGAAAAACCATATAAAGTTTATTACCCACATTTAGAATTTGACTTGCAAAATCGCTATGAACTTATCGAAAAATTTAAAATTAATATAAATAAAAAACTTGTTGCATTTTGTCCTGCGGCTGAATATGGCAAAGCTAAACGCTGGCTACCCGAATATTTTGCACAACTTGCTGATATGTTAGGCGAAGATGAATGTTCTATTCTAATTTTGGGATCAAAGAAAGATTTTGACTTAGGTAATGATATTGTGTGTAAGACTAATAAAAAAGAAAGCATTACTAATTTATGTGGAAAAACAAGCTTAGCTGATACTATTGATATAGTTACTCTATGCAGCAATGTAGTTACAAATGATTCTGGCCTTATGCATGTAGCATGTGCAGTTAATACGAATGTTATAGCTATTTATGGGTCTTCTTCTCCTAATTTTACCCCTCCATTATCTGACAAAGCACAAATCGTAAAAATTGATCTAAACTGCTCACCATGTTTCCAAAGAACATGTAAATATGACCACTATAATTGTTTACGCTTTATCACTCCCGATGTTATTTACCATAGAATAAAAAATGATATTTCAAAATTGGCAATATAATACTATAATACCAATTATTCAGTAATTACAATTTCACCACGTAAGGAATTAGCCAGACTTTCAGTGATTTTCACATCAACAATTTGCCCAATCAAGCGATAACTTCCAGAAAAATTCACTACTTTAAAATTTTCAGTTCGTCCACTTAACTGATTTTGATCTTTTTTTGATTTTCCTTCAACTAAAATTTTTTGTACCGTGCCAACCATATTTTGACTTATTTGTCTAGACATTTCCTCAAGCCGTCTCTGAAGCCTCAATAACCTTGCTAATTTTACCTGTTGAGAAGTAGTATCTGCTAATGATGCAGCAGGAGTACCAGGACGTGCTGAAAATATAAAACTAAAGCTTGCATCAAAACCAACATCTTCAATTAATTGCATGGTTTTTTCAAAATCCTCATCCGATTCAGTAGGGAACCCAACAATAAAGTCAGATGAAAAAGAGGTATTTGGGCGTAGCTTCCTTATTTTACGAATAATAGATTTATATTCTAAAGATGTATAACCACGCTTCATTGCTGATAGGACTTTATCTGAACCACTTTGCACTGGCAAATGTAGATGCGAGACTAATTTGGGTAATTTAGCATAACAATCAATTATTCTTTGGTTCATTTCATTAGGATGTGATGTAGTAAATCTGATACGTTCAATACCAGGAATTTCATGTACAAATTCTAGTAGCATAGCAAAATCTGCTATCTCACCTTCTTCTATTTCGCCACGATATGCATTAACATTTTGCCCTAATAAATTTACTTCCTTAACTCCTTGCTTTGCAAGATTTCTGATTTCTGTAAGCACATCTTCAAACGGGCGAGATATTTCTTCACCACGTGTGTATGGCACAACACAATATGAACAATATTTCGAGCAGCCTTCCATTATTGACACAAAAGAAGTTACACCGTCTACTTTCGCTTGTGGAAGATTATCAAATTTTTCTATTTCAGGAAAACTAATATCAACTTGAGATTTTCCTGTTTGATGTTTTTTCTCTATTAGATCTGGGATACGATGCAAAGTTTGTGGTCCAAACACTATATCAACATAGGATGCTCTTTTTATAATTTCTTCTCCTTCTTGAGAAGCCACACACCCTCCAACCCCAATTATTACATCAGGATTCATTTGTTTAATGTGTTTAACCCGTCCTAAATCTGAGAAAACTTTTTCTTGAGCTTTTTCACGAATTGAACAAGTATTAAATAGTATCACTGATGCTTCTTCCGGATTGTCAGTTTTTTCGTATCCATCAAATTGTTGTAACACATCTGCCATTTTATCTGAATCATATTCATTCATTTGGCAGCCAAATGTTTTAATATATAATTTTTTTTGCGCCATCTTAATTTCTCTTATGAGTATATTTATTTTACGATCTATAATTATATCATATTTTATAAATTAGTTCTAAGTCAATCACTAGTTAACCTAATCATATTATTCAAGCAGTGCTATAGTTTAAGTATTTAATAATGTAGTTCTAATTAAAATTAATCTATTTCGCTTTTACTTCATCTAACTCTTATTAAGGATCGACATTAAGAGGTTATTTCTGTAAAAATATTAAAGCACCTAAAAAATTTGGGTCTAATTTTTTTGAATAAGTACCTACTAATCGTATAGTGTAATGATTATGTATCATCTATTACAAGTGGTTTAAGTTCAACATAAAATTAGTTATTATTTAGCATCAAACATACTTATAACTTAACTATCATATTATAACTTAACTATCATATTTCTTTAGGCTTAGACGCTTGTAAACAAAGAGAATTATTTTTATTAGGAGAAATAAAATGATATTAACTTTATAAATTATGCAGGTATATAATCCAAGAGATTGATACCTGCATGCTTCCTATGTCGATTTAACTTTTTACCCTTTTAAAACTTTTAAACTTCTTCCGTTTCTCGTCTATAAAGAAAGTAAATATAAAGCAGCTAATCAATACCAAAGGAATTATTAACATAGCTTTTTTATATGCATCAACAGGATAAGATCTTAAGCCACTTTGTGTATAAGCACCATTCCAATAAAAATCAAGCAATGCTCCAACCAATCTTTGGAATGCCACCCCTACTCCAACACAAATTAAGTTTATAGCTGAACCAGTAATGCCTGCAAGTTTGGCAGGTAATACATCTCTTCCCATAATAAATGCTAACACCTCTACTGATGAGAAAATCCCAAATATAATACACAAAAAACATATAACTTCATAAGAAAGCTTGAAATATAATATTAGAAATGAAACACCAAAAGCCCCAAGAGAACCGTAGCGGATTAACTTAATCTTACTTTTTGTAATAATGGTTAAGGCACCTGAAATAGCACATCCAATCGCCCAACCAATAAATATCATTGAACTGATAAAACTTGATTCCACCGGTGTATATGAATATAATTTAGTAATATAATGAATACCCCATAATTCAGCAAATACTGTTGTAGGAGTAAATAATAATGCAGCAATAATCCCTCCGGCCCATACATATGGTGTTTTTAACACTATCATTAATTGTTTATTCCAATTTTTATTAGCCATTGGCGAATCATTTTGGCCTTCTAAACCTAATTCTTGGTGTTGGGCTTTATTTATCTGACTAAAGATAAAATAAGAGATGAGTAGTCCAATAAAAACCAATAAAGATAGAGTTACAGTATTACCGTATTTATGAACTAAAAAACCTAAAAAAACTTGGCCAAATGCAGCCCCGATAAATCCAGATACAGATCCAAACGAAGTAGTTAACCCATAAAATCGCTTTGAAATATATAAAGCAGACAATTTTAAAATGCCAACCCAAGCAAAAGCTGATCCGCACCCTTGAATAAATCTACCAAAAGCAAAAATAAAGGTACTATGTGAAATTAATAGTAAAGCTGTACCTATTACACACATCAATGATGCTATAGTTAAAGTGCGTTTAATATCGTATCTATCAAGTATTATACCTACTATAATTTGCATTGGAGTATAAACATAGTAATAATATGCTCCCAATGCCCCAACCATAGTAACGCTCACATGCATAGATTCTGACAGCTGCACTTCCATTACAGACGGTGTAATTCTTAATATATATTCATAAGCATAAAATATAAAACCACTCAATACAGCCATTATTGATGTAATATTTAGCTTATTTAATGGCTTAAATTTCATTTTAATAAACCATAAAAACATGTTAATAGTATAATTTTAACTTGTATTACTCTATGGTATTTATAGAAATTTACACTTGACAAATACAGAATTATTCGTTCTAAAAATATAAGTAAATACTAACAAACAGCATCTATAACAATTGGCGGTGACGAACAATAATTTTATACTTTAACTCAGTAAGTAGTTTTGCTATTTCTTCAGCAATGTAAACTGATCTATGTTTACCACCGGTACAACCAATAGCAATTGTTATATAATTGCGGTTATCCATGCTAAACTCGCCCAACCACTTTTTTATAAATATAAAAATATCATTAATCATTTCTTGAACTTTTGGTTCCATAGCTAAAAATTTAATGATAGGAGTCTCTGTTCCATTAAAATCCCTAATCTTAAGATCATAATATGGATTTGGTAGACATCGAACATCAAAAACAAAATCAGAATCAATTGGTAAACCATACTTAAAGCCAAATGATTGTATCACTATATTTAACTGTGAATAATCTGCTCCAACAATTTGTTTAATTATAGTACGTAACCCATTTGCAGTTAGATCGCTAGTATCGATTCTATGGGCAATACTACTAATACTAGATAATATCTCCTGTTCTTCAGCAATACAATCGGATATAGTTTTCTTGCCATCTGATAGTGGATGTTTACGCCTAGTTTCTGAAAATCTCTTAATTAGAACATCTACTTTTGCATCAAGATAGATAATTTTTACTTCAATACCAAGTTTTGTTAAATCATTAATTGCATTAGGTAGACGCCTTAACATAGTATAGCTACGGGTATCCACTCCAACAGCAACTTTTTTGATATTAGAAGATAATAAGTATGTTTCAATAAGTTGTACTAACATAGGCGGTGGAAGATTATCTACGCAATAGTAATTACTATCTTCCAAAATCTTTAATGCAGTGGACTTTCCAGCACCGGCCAGACCACTTATTAAAATTAACTGCATAGCACAAACTAACTTTCAAATATTAGCGAGGATAGAGGTTTAAGGCTTGTTCATCCGTTGAATAAATTCCTTATTTGAATCATACCCATTCTTTAATTGGTGATGATATTTTACAATTATTTCAGATAATATGGCTAAATTACGATTAGTTCCAATGGGTAATTTAAATCTTGGTATAGGGGTATTCAAAATTTCCAAGTGATCTAATAAGGGCGATAATAATTCTTTATTTAATAAACTATTGTCATTTACTAGCTCAACTATGAGCTCAAGGTTACTATTTTCCATGATACTACAGACATTGTTATACATTTTATCAATATGTATAAACCCTAAACCACGTACATGTATATAACCTATTGCATCCTTCTGTGCTGATATTTCTAAACCATTATTTGTATTTTTAATAGAAACACTATCATCAGAGATAAATTTATGACCTCGAGCAACCAGATCAAGCGCTAACTCACTTTTACCAATACCACTATCTCCAGTAATTAGAACCCCATAATCATATATGTTAACTGCAGTTGCATGTAAATTAACTATATGATCTTTATTATCCATGATACTACTTCTCTTAATAACTACACAATTACAATAACCTATTCTTCTTCATCAGCCATGTCGTCAAAAGTATAATTATCTCCTTCATTCTCACCAGTCTCATTATCTAATTGCTCTTGCTTATTAAAGCTATCCAGGAAGCTTTTTAATCGCTCAGCTCGGTTTGGTTGACGTAATTTACGAATTGCTTTTGCTTCAATTTGACGTATACGTTCGCGAGTTACATCAAACTGGCGCCCCACTTCCTCAAGTGTATGGTCAGTAAGTGTATCTATACCAAAACGCATGCATAACACCTTTGCTTCACGAGGAGAAAGCGTTTCAAGTACTTCACGTACTGTCTTCTTTAAACTATAGTCTATTCCATGATCAGCAGGAATTACACTGGCTTTATCTTCAATAAAATCACCAAAACTAGTATCATCTTCATCACCGATAGGAGCATCCATAGAAATTGAATCATGTGCTACTTGATAAATTTTACGAATTTTATCTTCACTTACTTCCATACGAGCAGCCAATTCTTTAGTTAATGGCTCACCTGATTTCTCTTGCAGTAATTTACGGTGCTCTTTACTCATACGGTTAATAGTTTCAATCATGTGAACAGGTATACGAATAGTCCTTCCTTGATCAGCTATTGCTCGAGTAATAGCTTGCCTAATCCACCATGTTGCATAGGTAGAAAATTTATATCCTTTACGGTATTGAAATTTATCAATTGCTTTAATTAGGCCAATATTTCCCTCTTGAATTAAATCAAGGAAATGCAGACCTCTATTAGTATATTTCTTGGCAATTGAAATTACTAAACGTAAATTAGACTCTACCATTTCTGTTCTAGCTTTTTTCTGCTCACGTTCGGCTTTTTGTAGCTGTTTAAAGAGTCTTTTAATATTTTCAACACTAATTCTGGCATCTGCTTCAACTGCTTTAATTTTATTTTGTTTTTCAATAATGTCAAATTTTAATTTTTCGAATAAATCAGAATATTTCTTCATAGGCACATGCTTACTAGCCCATGAAGTTTCATTTCCTGCAAATTCTTTCCTAAATTTATCTTCAGGTATTTTAATAATATCACAAGCAATATGAAAAATCTCATTTTCTAAATTTTTGACTTCTTTGTGATATTTACGAACTATTTCACAGAATATTTCAATTTGTTTATTGGTAAATCGAATTTTTTCAAGTTCACTAGTTAATAATTTCAAAACCTCCCCATACTGTTTAGATTGCGTTGAATACTTTTCAACTACTTGTTTTTGTTTTGCAACTAGTTGATCAAAGTAAGCAAAAAAATCTGCAGCACGAGCCTTTATCCTTTCCAATTCTTCTCTGGATATTTGATCATCGTCATCCTCTTCTTCAATATCAGAATCACCATCTTCAAAATCATCAATGAGTTCAGTTCCTTTATCACCAAAAGTCATCTCCTCACCAATAAATTCATCAATGAAATTTTCAATTTTTAATTTAGCATTTAATGTATCTTGATATGCTGTTGATATTGCCTCAATCACAGTAGGACATTCTGCAATTACTGAAATCATTAATTTAACGCTATTTTCAAGCTTTCTAGCAATTTCAGCTTCATCTGTTTTATCTAATAAATCATATGTACCAATTTCACGCATATACATTCGAACCGGATCAGTAGTTCTACCAAATTCGTTTGTGGCTGCAGTACTAGTTAGTATCTTTTCAGCCTCTTCAACTGCATATTCGTCATCATCAACTGTTGCAGAAGATGTCCCTGATAATAAGAGCTCTTCTCTACTAGGCTCATATTCAAACACTTTGATTCCAAGTGTTTCAATCATCATCACAATTTGTTCAAGAATTTCTGGATCTGTAATATGATCAGGTAGGTTATCACTAATTTCAGCATTAGTTATATAACCGCGATCTTTACCCTTACCCAATAAATAATGTAGCTTCTTTTTTTGCTCTTCAAGCTTATTAAGTTCTTCAAGACTTAAATTCTCAGCACCAGTACTAACTAAATGCATCAAGTGATTAACATCTGGAGCACTATCCTCACGTATAATTTTTTTAGATCTAGCACGACGATGTTTTCCACGCTCTAATTCATCTCCAGTAATCTTTGATTCTTCATTATTAAAAGGTAATTTACTGATGCGTTTGGATTTTTTTGCTTCTACTTCTTTTGCTTCGAGCAGTTTATTTTCCTTATTAGATTTTTTAGACATATAACTCCTTATACTAATCTATCACTTTAAATTAACTAATACTTCTAAAATATTTTTTGGCTTGCTCTAGATAATACAACATAGAAATTATAGTAAATATAACTGCTATTAACATACATATATTACCAATAAAATTTGTATGGTAATCAAATAATAGCAGTGATATAGCAAGAAACTGCAATGTTGTCTTTAATTTACCAATATAATGGACTGTTACACTTTTTACTTCACCGATTTGCGCCATCCATTCACGCAATGCAGAAATTGCAATTTCTCTAACAACAATTATAATAGCAGCAAACCAAAAAGTACGTCCAAGACCTATTAAAACAACTAATGCTGCTGCAACAATAGCTTTATCTGCAACTGGATCTAAAAATGCGCCAAATGAGCTTTCTTGCTTTAACCTACGCGCCAAATATCCATCCAGATAATCAGTTATAGCTGCAAAAATAAAAATTGAGGTAGCAATAAGATTTTTACTTGACATTGTTACTATAGAATTCGGAAGATAATATGTAGCAACAAAAAATGGTACTAATATAATTCTAATCCATGTAAGTATAGTTGGTAATGTTAACTTGTACATAACTTACTCTTCAATGGAAATACGAGTATATTTGATTAGCCAAAACATTCCCAATCCCTACAACTTCTTGCAAATCATTTACACTAGCCTCAGCAATAGCTTTTACACTTCCAAAATGCAAAAGTAGTGCTTTTCTAGTTTTCATACCTACATTAGGGATCTCTACTATTACAGAATTAGACATTTTCTTAACTTGTTTTTTGCGATGTCCCGTTATTGCAAATCTATGAGCTTCGTCCCGAAGTTTTTGTAATAGTCTAAATAAATTAGATGCATCTTTATAAGATATAATTCGTGTATCCTCTAATATGAGACGGTCTAATTTTGGATTGCGTTTCTCTCCCTTAAAGATAGCAACCACCTTAATTTTACCACATAAAGAATGTTTTGAGATAATGTTTTTTACAGTTTCAAATTGTAACTTGCCACCATCAACTAAAATCACATCCGGAAGTTTAGAATCTACTTTAGTTAAACGCCGATTTAAAACCATTTCCATAGCCAATAAATCATTCCCGTTAACCTCAATTGGTAAATTAAATTTGCGATATTGACTATTATCTATAATTCCATTATCAAATACCACTATAGATGCAACCGCATTCTCACCTTGATTATGACTAACATCAATACACTCAATACGATTTACTATAGAATCTAATTCATGCGATAAGACATTTATAGCATCAATTATATGACTATCGTTAGATTCAATAATATTTCTTAAATTAATTTTTCCCATAGCAAACAGTCCTTCAACTTTATCAGAAATTTTATTATCAATTTTTATTTGCAATGCGCTTGCAAAAAATTGAATAAATTCTTTATCCAAAACAGTTTCAAGAATTATTAATTTAGTGTTTCTATTATTTAGATAATAATTTTCTAGAAATACTTCTAGTGAATTTATATAATCTTCATCAATTACGTCTACAACAAAATTATTATCGCCAATATACATACCATTTCTTATCACAATAAGGTAAATATGTAATTTATTTGATACTATATCATGTATTATCAAATCCGCACTTAATGCCTTATTATGAGAAGTAATTATTTGATTAACTTGAATTTGTTTAATCATTGTTATTTCATCGCGAATTGTAGCAGCGGTTTCAAAATCCATTAGTTCTGATGCATCATACATTTTTTTTGAGAGTAGTTCAAGCAATTCATTATATTTACCATTTAAGAAATCTTTAGCAGAATCAATTTGATCTTTATATTGTTTAATATCGACATATCCTACACATGGAGCAGTGCAACGTTTAATTTGATATAAAATACATGGGCGGGTGCGATTATTAAAAAAACTATCTGAACATGTTCTAAGCTTAAAAATTCTTTGTATAGTATCAATAGTTTGTTTAGTTGCAGTAGCGTTAGGATAAGGACCAAAATATACATTGGACTTTAATGTTTTACCTCGATAATAATCAATCTTTGGAAACTGGTGCCCAGTAATCCTAATTAATGGGTAAGTTTTATCATCTCTAAAAATAATGTTATATTTAGGTTTCAGCTCCTTAATTAAATTATTTTCTAAGATAAGCGCTGAAGTTTCATTTTCTGTTATTGTGATTTCAAGATAACTTATTTTTGCGACCATTAGTGCAATTCTAGGTGAAGTATTGTATTGTTTTTGAAAATAACTTTTAACCCTCTTATATAAATTTATTGCTTTACCCACATACAATAATTCATTATCTTCAGCAAAAAACCTATATACTCCGGGAGATTTAGGAATTTTATTTAAAAAATCTTTCTGTTTAATACTTAATTTCATAATAGATAATTTAATAATATGCCAAAAAATAAAGTAAGACCTACCTGATTATTTAACAGGAACATCTTAAAATATTTTTCTTTTTGATTCTTTATAAGTGTGAGAATTTGGTAATTAAGTAAAATTAATGCAAGTCCTATACCTAAAAAATACCAAATCTTTAAATTTAGATATACCCCAATACCAGCCATTAAAGAGATAAACAAGAAGTAACTCAAACTAACCATATGGATAACATATTTACCAAATGTTATAGCTGAAGTTCTAATTCCTATTTTAACATCATCATCTATATCAACTAATGCATATATTGTATCATAGCCTATAACCCAAAATAAATTAGCAAAAAACACTGTCAATGCTAAACCATTAATATGCCCATCTATCTGCATAAAAGCCATTAGTATGCCAAAACTATATGCAATCCCCAAATATGCTTGTGGAATAGGAAAGAATCTTTTAAATAGCGGATATGTTATATATAATATTATAGCTGGAATACTAAGCAAAATAGTATTAATAGTTAATGTTCCTATAGCCAAGATAAAGGCAATTAAACTAAGCCCAATAGCCACAAAAAAAGCGTTCTTTTTATTGATCCTTCTACTTGCCAATGGTCGCTCTTTAGTTCTATTTACTAATTTATCAAACTCACTATCAAATAAATCATTAAATACACATCCAGCAGCACGAGTCAAAAATACCCCTAATGCAAATATAACAATATATTTTATATGTGGAATACCAGATTGCGCAAAAAAGAGTGCCCACAAAGTTGGCCATAATAAAAGTAATGTTCCAATTGGCTTATCAAAGCGAATTAGCTGTAAATATTCTCTTAACATAAGTATATATTATAACATTTTTCACCAACAATTAGCACCCACAAGCTAACTTCAAGCATTTTACCAACATACTCAGACATTATCTTTATTAAAAATTGGATAAATCCTTAATTTTGAAAATAATTAGGTCTGCTCAACAATATTAGAAAGTTTCGAAGCTCTAGTATCTTTATCAATCTTTATTTGATTTAATACTTCTTTCTTAAATAGAAGATCTTGGCGCTCATTTTCTGGTAATTTAATTATATAGTTATATATATCTTGAATTTTAATATCATATAATCTTAAATCTAATTCACCAGAATTAATTTCACTTGTTAGGCGTGGCAATACATCTTTCACAATAAATTTGCGTACCATCTTATGTTTAAAATAAACCCGGTCCTTGTCGCTTATAAAAATATCAATTAATGGTAGTATAATTATTGAAATATTTACATTATTTTTATAAAACCAACATATAACCTGGTATAATGCATCTAACTTTACACTTATATATATTTCATCTATGTTATCTATTGAATCAATGGTTTTTAACAAACTATACGATTTATTATGAAAATGATCAAAATTATTCTTTAAAAAAAAGTCCAGAAAATCTATGCAAGAGGTTTTTCTGGAGTGTTCTTTATATAAATACTCCAAATTATCAAAAACATTAAGTCTCATATATGACTCAAATCTTGCACAACTAAAATCTACCCCCCACAAATTGGTATGCTCTAAATTAACCATATTCATACTTACGTTATCTAGATTTAAACCATATAAAGGGATCCCACTCAAGTCTAGCATATAGTCTTCGTCATCAATTAACAGTTCTAATAATCGAATTAACTCCCATGCTTCAATCTTATTTATTTTCTTAGAAAAACTAACCCCAAAAAACCTCCTCATCTGATAACCAATTTCTTGCTTGATATATATAGTAGGCCATTTTTTATACACTATCTTCTGTTTTAGTATATCAGAACATACGCTAAGTGCTTTTTCATAAAATAACTGTTGTTGCAAATTTTTAATTCTGTTAGCATTATAACCTGAATTTTTACATTTAGAATAATCTTCATCTGGTGGTTCAATATATTTGTCAAACTGTTCTACATCCATTATAAATTTTATAATAAATTTCTTATCCAAATATATAAGCCACAGTCTAATAAGCCTATTTAATTGCTTTTGCTCATTACAATTTAAGGAAATTAGCGTGGTCGCTATTGATGGTGGTGAAGATACTTTGCATTTAGGCAAACACGGTTGAACTAATACTTTTTGTGATAATTTAAACATTGCTTATTTCCCCTAATCAGCTTTAGGCCTACTCTTAATATCTATTAATTTCAAACACTAACTAAAAGATGCAGCTCTTACATAGGTAATAATTTATACCTTATTGCTTATTTTATTAGATTCCTATATTTTTTTAGTGTAGCGTACAGCTCTTCATCCAGCTCACCTTCTAGCATTCTAAGCATGTCACCATATATATTTTCTCTAATTAATACTGGCAAAATTTCTTTTTTAGTAAATCTACTTGTATTTTTATTCTGCCAATAAATGATATCCTTTAATAAAACATCACACAATGGTTTTATGATCGTAACAATATTTACCTTCTTACTTTTAAGCCATATTATGATTTGGTTCATTGCATCAGTTTTTATACTCATATAAGTATTATCTATTGAATTAATAGCTGTTAGCCAACTACATCGATTTTTATTAGATAAATGATCAAAGTTTTCTGTTAGAAATTTATCAATACCCCTCTTTATTCTCCACTCGTAATTTTGATAATAATATTTATATGTATATTCTAAATTGTCAAAAATATTTAGCCTCATATATGATTCAAACCTTGCACCACTGAAATCTGCCCCACAAAGATTTGCATTTTTTATATTAACCATATTCATATTAACCATATCTAAATTTAGCCCATTTAACAGCATGCCACTCAAATCTAGCACATATTCTTGATCTTCTAATAACTGCGCTGACAATAAAAGCACTTTCCAATTTTTGGTATCCTCATCTTCAAAATAACTATCTTTAAAAAAGATACTCATCATATCTTTAATATTGTTTCGAAGACTAACTTTTGATAAAGGGAATTGTTTCATACTAAGTATATCTGAAAATTTGTCAGATATTTTTGTTAATAATAGTGAAAATTGAGAAGTATTTGATTCATGCCAATGAACACCAAATTTAGTTCCAATATGATTAAAGCAAAGATTACCACTAAAGCAATCATCAAGAAAAACTTGGCCTATTAAAAAACTTCTAATAGTTTTTTTATTCCAATACACAAGCATTAATTGAATAAGGCCATGTAATTTCTTTTGCTCATCTTTAGTTAGGAAATCTGACACATTAATTCCTGATGAAGGGGTAGATGGACGAGATGATGAAGTAGATCTATATCGAGTTGATTTAGTTACAGGTAGTTTTAATTCCATTGCATTTTTCTCCGATTAACCTTAGTATCTAAAAAATAAAAATAATAAGTTAGCTCATAATCTATTGCTCTGCATCGTTTTGTACTTATAAGATCCCCGTTATTTATCTATATTTTATCCTCCATAATTAATAACATTCGAGATTGTAACATACTTATTTTATAGATTGTTCTAAGTATAGGTACTCTATATATTAATATATATCTAGGCAAATTCCTTATTTTACAAGCTATAATATCAATATTACTTAACCTTAATTTAACTACTCAATTTCTGCTAATTTTATATATTTTTTAAAAGTTTCATCTCTAATTTTTGCTTCTTTTAACTTAACTTGACCGGAGTTAATTACTTTAACTAGTATCGGCATAATTTCATTTAAAATAAATTCACATATATCGTCATTTTTCAGGTAAATATCATTTTTTAAAAAGATATTAGTTAATGGCATTATAATTAGAGTGATATCGACATTTCTGTTCTTCAGCCAAGTTATAATTTGCTTCATGGCATCAATTTTGACATCGGGATAATTATTATCAATCGAGTCAATTGCATTTAACCAACTACCAGTTGTATTTTTTAAATGATTAAAATTTGCTGTCAAAAATAATTCCATTTCACTGTGATAGTCACTTGATGCTTTTTCTACATATTCATTATATATAGAATCTAAATTGTCATAGATAGTAAGTTGCATTTTTGAGTTAAATACTATGCCACTTAGATCTGCCCCGCAAATATTCGCACCCTTTATATTTAGCATTCTAAAGTTAATATTTTTTAAATAAAGCCCTTGTAATGGCATATTACTTAAATCTATTATATAGTCTTTATCTTCTAATAGCCTTTTAAGTAATGAGTATAGCATCTCGCCATCATCATCTTTAATGCCAGAATGGTTAATTCCTAAATAACGCTTCATTATATCTTTAATTTGTTCGTTTATATAAACATTTGTTAAAATAGGGTAACCAATTATTAACATTTCAGGGAAATTGTCATATATTTTTTTAAATAATATCGAGAATTGTAATGATCTAAATCCAGATGAATTTTTATTTGAACAGGATTTTTCCAAACATTCACCTAAAGATATGTAGCCAGTCAAGAATTTTTCTATAAATGCTGATTTGTCACAATAGATAAGGAGTATTCGGATAATATTACTTAATTTTTTTTGTTCATCATCATTTATTGAATTTAATATAGTAGATTTTGGTGATAATTTAGTTAGTGCTGAATTACAAAACGATGATATGATATCCATTACATTTCCCCTATTAGCCTCAGACAGACTTATCTTATAAATCAAAATATATAGTTCGAAGTAGTAAATTACTCTTTATTCATTATCTCTTAGAGATAGATGCAAATTATTAACAAATAGGACCTCCATAAATGGATGAATCCAAAATTGTAACACATATATTTTTAATATTGATTATGATGGGGCTGTTGAAAACGGAAAATATCAAAAACATTTAAAAAATCCCCAGAAAGAATAATGTTAAGAAATCATTTGGTGTAAAATAACTATTATAAATGTTGAATTTACAGAGGTTTGCTATGTATCAAATGAATTTTGTA
>JBKDHQ010000159.1:0-6746 GCA_046336365.1 Neisseriaceae bacterium | reverse complement strand
CCAATACTTATTATGATAAATATTATTTGTGCTAGTAATTTTGTGTTTTTAAAACCACAATCCTTAAATAGTGATACAATATCTTTGAGTTGGCTTGCTTGCATATTGGCTCCTACAGTGAGTTAAAAGGTTTTGTCACCGCAAGTATAAGCCAACTCTATGTTTTAATGTTAAATTTTTAATGATCTAATTATATTTTGTCAGGTAGTAAGATAAATATTTATACTCTGGTTTAATTTTAAACTTGTACACTATAGATTCTGCAATAGAATTACTACTCCTTTTCAATATCATTTATCTATTACCAAACAGCATTCAATTTCATGATTTTGGCAATGGGTTTTTTCCAATATGTAGTTGGTTCACATATTCTACTAATTTTATTGACAAGTTACTTAAAAATGTGTATAATAATTATCTGAAATGATAAACGATATTTATTTATAATAAACATTAAACGCGATTTGGTATATGCGTTAGTGATTTTAAGAGTAACCAACAAAAAGGAGTGCATTATGCAAGAATGCTCAAATTTTATTGAGGGATTATCACAAGACCAAATAACTTTCTTTTATGAAAATGGGTATATTGGGCCATTTAAAGGAATTTTGAACAAAGAAGAATTAGATAATATTTCAACTTTAATGTTAGCACACTCAAGGAATAAGGAGGATAGACATCCGATATATGGCCGTTATTCAGTACGGGATTGGTAGCTAGTCTATCCTGAACTGACAAAATTTGTTTATCATCCACAAGTTTTGAAAAAATTAAAATCTATAATGGGTGATAATTTACTTTTATGGAGAAGTAATGTTTTTTACAAGCCGCCTGGAACAGGTCCTATTGGTTGGCACCAAGATTTTGGGACGTTTAGTGGTGAAGATATAGGCAACAATAAGCCTAGTCTACTACCACCTCATAAAGATATAAAATCTTTAAAACAATACTTACCACATATGCTTAAATTAAAATCTTCAGAGTCAGCTCCGGATCAAAATAATTTTTGGAACATGACTCTATGGGTGGCATTAAATGATATTGATGAAAAAATGGGTCCTCTTAAGATTTTAAAAGGATCCCATAAAAAACGATTTCCAGTTAGAATGGATTCATTGACAGAGTCTGACTTTTGGCAAAATCCATTTGCTAATATTAACAATAAAACACAGTTGATTAATGCCTGTAATAACTCTAATCTTGTGCTCGATGTTGATACCTCGAAAATATTAAAAGATGTTGAACTAACTAGGTACACATATGAAGGACTTAAAAAATTAATTTTATCTAAACTAAGGAAAGAAAAAGGAAGTATTACAGTTACAAAAGAAGTAGAGGAAAGCCAAGTCAAAATATTCCCTATGAAAAAAGGTAGCTATATTATCTTTTCGGAAAGAACAATGCATGGTTCACTAGCAAATATATCTAGTAATGAAAGACTCGCTATTAACTTTAGGATCACGCCATCCAGCACTTTAATATATCCTTCAAGGCTTAAGGGAGACTTTATTGATGGTTTTAATTTAGATATTACAAATCATAAAAGCATATTATTAACTGGAAAAAATTTAAATCTAAATAATAATGTTAGTACACTTGAAGAGCATCTTAAACCTATACTGGAAAAATAGTTAATTATTAAATATGAAGGTGATTGATTTGTTAATACATAATTTGATCGTTAATAAAAATGCATAGCCAACCTCCTTTCAGTGGTATCTGTCATTTTTTTGGTGCAGAACAAAATTTAAAAGGGAACTTGGACAGTGATGTTATGCTTATGGGGGTTCCTTTTGATTTAGGTACTACTTATAGACCTGGTGCAAGATTTGGCCCACGTGCAGTCAGAGAAGCTAGTCAACTGTATATTAATGACTATCATCCTAATTTAGACTTGTGTCCGGATAAGTTACTTAAACTAGTTGATGGTGGTGATTTTACCGTTATTCCTGGTTATTTAGAAAGAACTATTTCTCTAATCGAAAAACAAGCTTTTAATTTGCTAAATGCCAATATAAAAAGCAGTATGGTTTGTGTTGGTGGTGATCATACAATTAGTCTACCACTATTACGTGCACTTAATAGACATCTCAAAAAACCTGTTAGCTTATTACACTTTGATGCTCATGTAGATACCTGGAAAAATAGTTTTGGTGCTGCTATTGGGCACGGTTCACCATTTTATCATGCCGTAGAAGAAAAATTAATTAACCCGCAGACTAGTGTGCAAATAGGGATACGGTCACCGCTAGATCTACATACAAAGAAATATACTAATCAACATGGGTTTACAATTATACCCGCATTAAAAGTGCATACTGAAAATGACCCTACTTCCATAGCAAAAACGTTAATTAATGTTCTCGGCGATAATCCAGTATATCTTACCTTTGATATTGATTGTATTGATCCTAGCCAAGCTCCTGGAACTGGATCTCCTGAACCAGGTGGTTTATTCTCTTGGCAAGTCTTAGCAATATTAGAATATTTGATTCCATTAAATTTTGTTGGGATGGACCTTGTCGAAGTCAGTCCTATATATGATCAAAGTGGTATAACAGCACACCTTGCTGCTAATATAATTTGGATTTATTTGACTTTAATAGCTTCAAGAAAATTAATGAGTAAATAGACTCAAACTTATAAGGGTATAACATGACTAAACTTGTATTTGAAAAAGTTATTACTAAGACTGCTTTAGACCAAGAGTCCATTTCTAGCTTACTAAACGATAAGATTATAGCCATACGTATACCCCAATATTCTTCCCCAGATATTTGTGAGCAAATTGCAAAGGGGTTATTTAAATATACTACTAAGTTTGAATGTTACCACCATGAGTTAAAAAATGGTGAGGATATTGAATATGTAGATTATGGCGTTGATCGTTTTGGTGTATCTTTTAATACAACTTATAATGGTGATAAAGAACATCGTGAAAAATATTATCTAAATGCTATAGAGAATATTCGACTTATCAGGAGTATTCTCCCTAATCAGCTGTCGCCATTTGATCGATTTCGTTTGGAGATTGATGAGATATGGTTATTTGGTGTTGGACTTGCAAATTTCGAAGGACGGAAAATGTTTGCTGGGGTTCCGCGAATAATGACCCGTCCTGATAAAACAGAAAGAATAGCAGTACAACCACATATTGACTATTTACCATGTAAGTATGGTCAACTTTTAGCACAATTTGCTGTTAATATTTATATGCAAGTGCCACAGAATGGTGGAGAATTAGAGTTGTGGGATATTCCAGCGCTAAATGAAACACAAGTAGCAAATTTGAAAAATATTAAAGATTGGCGAAAAATTTTGCCAACATCAACATTAATTAAACCAACCGTAGGTGAGCTTATTATCTTTAATAGTCGTCGTCCTCATGCGGTTCATCAATTTACTAAGGGTGCTAGAATTTCGTTACAATCTTTTATTGGCCTTACACAAAGTAAACAGCTTTTGCTTTGGAGTTAAATTAATTAGGATGGAGAACATGAAGTATTTTTTCAAATCAGATGTTTTAGTTAGCCCTTACATTATGAATTGGTATGCATGGCCCCAGCTTATACCGCCTATTACATTAGCTGCCAATATTGTTAAAAAGTACATTAAAATCATGGAAAAATATATCGAAGATCCAATTGGTGAGCAGAAAAAAGCTAATGACCCAGAATTATTGGGAGGACCTTATATTGATCTTTCACCAGAGCGTATTGTTGATATTATTAGCTTACTTAGTGAGACTAAAAAAAGCAATTTAATACAACTATATTTATCTATTCAGCAATGTGATGAAATTATGCAAAGATGCGCCAAAGGCGACTCAATGAGTACCTTATATTCAAAAGTGCCGGACTGTTTAAAAGGTATGGTTGAGCTTGTCTATGATCGTAATGGTAATCCACATATACGCTTATTTGAAGAACTTTTCTATAATAAATGGTATGAACCAAATTTACAATCTCTAGTATTTGCTGAAATCAAGCAAGATTTCCGTACTTATTCACTAAGAAATACTCCATTAGTAGACAAACTTGATCAAATAAAATTATGCATTCCTTTTGCGCATGCTGCACTGGACAAACTATTTTCTTCTCGATATAATGGTTTAACTAAAAATGAGTTTAATCAATTATGCACCGAATTAAATATAGAACCATGTATAATCGAAAAATATTTTACAAAAGATTCTTTTATTAATTCTGATAAAAATTATATAGGTGATAATCTACGTGTTCGTTATTTTGGACATGCTTGTATATTATTACAATCTAAAAATATTTCAATTTTAATAGACCCTATCATTAGTTATGATTTCAACTCTCAAAATAAACGTTACACATTAAGTGATTTACCAGATCAAATTGATTATGTTTTATTGACTCATAAACATATGGACCATTTTTCAATTGAAACTTTAATTCAGATACGCCATAAAGTAAAACACATTGTAGTACCACGAAATCTTCAAGGTGATTTGATTGATCCAAGCATGAAATTGATACTTAAAAAATTAGGCTTTAACTCTATACTAAGTTTGGATGAGTTTGATTCAATTAATTTTGCTGAAAATTCCATACATGCTATTCCTTTTATTGGTGAGCACAGTGATTTGAACCTTACTTCAAAACTATCTTACATAGTTAAAATCAATAACAAGAAAATCTTTTTTGCTGTTGATATAGAAAATGTTGAGCCAGCAATTTATAGAAATATCTTTGAGAATTATGGCAAAATAGATCTTCTATTTATTGGCATGGAATGTGAAGGTGCACCGTGCTCATGGTTATACGGACCATTATTAGGCACCTCTTTAAAAAATGAGCATAATAAACGGCGAACTTTAAAAGGCTGTAATGCAAAACAAGCGTTGGAAATGGTTAAAATCGTACAGTGTAATGAGGCTTATGTTTATGCAATGGGTTTAGAGCCATGGCTATCACATATTATGGGCATAAGTTATAATGAAGATACGCCTCAGATTTTAGAGTCAAACCTTTTTATTGAAGAATGTAAAAAACAGTCTATAAAAGCAGAGCGACTGAATTTTATAAAAGAATGGGTTCTATAAACTATTTAGGGAATTATATATGTCTGAAGTCTTAGAAGAAAATCACCTTAGGGATATAGCAAGAGTACGTTTACAAAATCGAAGGCAACTAACTCAAAATAAAAAGTTAGACTATGTACATCGAGAAATGATTTTTGAAGAAAAAGTTCTATATAATTCAATGTACCAATCTCTACTTGATGATGATTTATCTGATAAGCAAATTCAGCTTTTTTATTCAGAATATTATTATGGATCAATTAGAGGATTTTTAATAAAAGTAATGCCATTAGCATTAAAATGCTTTGAAAATGAAAACTGGATTAATTATATTAAGGATATTAGAATAGAAGAATCTAGACCCAAAAGCCATATAATCTTATTTGAAAAGTTTTTAGCATCAATTAATTTAACATTATTAGAGCAACAGTCACCTTCGACTAATTTTATTAACAAATCAAAAGCTGGATATACCAAAAACCTACCATATTCTTGTGGTTATGCATTGGCTGTCGAAGTTGAAGCTGACTATCAAATTTATATTGTTTCTAAATTAACTAAACGAGTTTTTGGCGAGAAAATTGTTAATGGGAATATTTGGTTTGATGTACATCTCGCTGAAACAGGCGAAGAAGAACATGCAAATATGACAATTAATTTAGCTGATTCTTGTATAAAAAGTAAAAATGATTTTGATCAATTTGTCAATGGTTTTAGACAATCTTGTAAAGATACTGAGACTTATATGGTTGATCTTTATAAGTTTTTGAAAAATTTTTGAATATTAATAGAGTAATGGTGATATTAGCTATCAGCATTAAGGAAATTACTGATGCCATATCTTACTTGTTCACAAGGATAAAAATGAAGACTTTAGGTATTGTTTTACCGATAATTCTTATTCTTATAATAGATAATATTGATGCAACTGCTGTTAATATTGCAATACCTACACTTATGCAAGAATTTAAGTCTTCTTTGTTACTCACAAGTTGGGTGATTAACATCTATATTAGCACGAGTGCTGCTTTTTTCTTACTTGCTGGTTATTTTGGTAGAATATTTGGTATAAAAAAAACTATGTTGCTTGGCACTATTTTAATTGGCTTAGCTTCAATTATAGTTGGCAGCTCAAATCATATGTTTTTATTGTTGGTTGGCAGATTTATTCAGGGTGCTGGTTATGCATTTACATTTGCAATGATCTTTTTAATAGTAAAGCAGTACGTTCCTGTTAAACATCAAAAATTTGTTATAGGCCTGTTAACATCATTCGTAGCAATTTTTTCGGCTGCAGGACCATTTATTGGTGGAGCTTTTATTTATTATCTTAGTTGGCGATGGATATTCTTAATTAACATCCCCTTTTGTTCACTATGTATAATGTTACTAGAAATTTATATGGAAGAGACTGACAAAACTAAAGATATTATTTTGAAAGAAATATTTATTTTGCTGTTATCAGTATTAATGATATTCTTTTTGATGTTAGCTATATTTTATGCTACAAATGCCTCTAGAAATTTTGGAATGTTTTTAGTGTTATTTGTTGTATTGTGTAATAATGTCGTATATGACCACTGTATTATAATTCAAGGTGACCATTAAATTAAGTATATAAGTGACCATATAATTAATAAGTTAAAGTGACCACAAGACATCGAGTCAGTTAATTCAGTGGTCACATGAAACA
>JBKDHQ010000158.1:0-510 GCA_046336365.1 Neisseriaceae bacterium | reverse complement strand
TCAACATCTTTAATATAGCATTGTATTACTTGACCATCAGTTAGAGGTAACTCATTCAACTTATGCCACACCTTGTTAAACCTTATCAATCTATTAGATTTACAACCAAATATAAAATATTTACCCTTACTATTTACATAATTCATATTATCCGCAGATGAAAACCATATATCCGATAATAAATATTCAAATTTAATTCGATGGGATTCCATTACCTGACAAAAAGTAAGTAGATCTTTAAAAATTTAACATTATAACAAAGAGTTGACGTAAACTTACGGTGTAAAAAAACAATAACTCACTGTAGGAGCAATTATTATGCAAGCACGTCAACTCACCGCAATTATATCATTGTTTAAAAGTTGCGATTTCAAAAGTTCAAAACTATTGGCACAAGTAGTACTAATTATCATCAGTATAGGTCATATTGGTTTATATAAAATAGCAAGTAAAATCAACAGTAAAGCCACAAAACATGATAGTAAAGAAAGATCGCTACGTAGGTTGTTA
>JBKDHQ010000157.1:0-11793 GCA_046336365.1 Neisseriaceae bacterium | reverse complement strand
TGTTTTAACATTTCTTGCACCATTTCTATTTGTGCTTCTTGCATACCTTCTTGTCTAAGTGTTTCAGAATAACTCATTATAAACTCCTTATAATCTGAAATATCAATTACTTGTTTCATTAATGGAACTAGCTCTTCTCTTTCTCGCGCATTAGATAAATATTGCCAAGCTCCACTAAAAGTGTCTGTAGTTAAATTATCTTTATGGGCAACTAAGATTGCTTCCATGATTCTACCAATAACTTCGCTAAAATCTCTTACCCGAATATGCTTTTTTACCATCTCTAGTAAGGCAAGCTTACCGTGCTTTAATATCTCGCTATCATCTTTAGTTGTAAGATCAACTAACTTAAATACCCCAAGTCCTACTTTGTCAAATAAATCTTTATCTGCAAATAAGTCTTTAATGTCTGTAAAGTGCGGATACGGATAATCATCACCATTATATAAAACTACTGGCACTACTATTGGCAACCCTCCAGATTCTCCGTAATCATCAATATGCTTTTTTATAATAGCAACCGTATATTCAAGTACTCGAAAAAGCATTAGCTTTAATGGCGTACTTTGGTTTTCCTCTAACATATAGATATATGCACAGCTACTCTTATCCTTCAAATCCATCCGGTACACAATATCTGAGTGTAACTTGGTTAAATCATTTTTAACAAAAGAACCGCCAACAACAGTTAATGTTCTAAAGTCACATTTTGATTTTATTTCTGCCTCTAAATATAAAGTTAAGAATTTCTTAGCAATATCTAAATTGGTAAGGAAACATTTTGCTAGAGCATCATGCTTTTTTATTAACTGGTGTGCCATTTTTAATAATTATACTACATTTCTATAAATTAATCTATATCTTAACGATATGGATGGTAAATACAAACTTATTAAGGTGTCTAATTTTGCGATAATTTCTTAGAGCTCTAATTATAACATTAAGTAATTACAGATTTAAAGCATCAATTTTGTTGTGTGGGTGATTGGAGGTTGTAACGCTGTTAAGCTTGGTTTTTTTGAGTTATATGTTGTTATTTATAGGTGAAATATTATTTTTTTATTTAATAATAATCTAATTGGGTCTTAATTTCATTTAATACAGTATATGGATCTTCTGCTTGAGTAATTGGTCTACCAATTACCATATAGTCTACTTTATGATCTACTAATGCTTGTTTTGGGGTAACAATACGAGTTTGATCATCAGTCTTATTTGTTGTTAGCCTAATTCCTGGAGTTATAGTTAAGAATGTATCAGCTGTATTGGCTTTAATGATCTTTGATTCTAAAGCAGAACAAACAACACCATCTAATTGATTATTAAAAGCTAGTTTTGCAAGCTTAACCACGTGTGACTCTAGATTATCATGTATGCCAATCTCATGTAAGACTTCCTGTCCATGACTAGTTAATACGGTAACTCCTATTAGTAAAGGTTTATTTAAAGACTCATCAATCGCTTGTTTTGCCGATTTTAGCATTTCAGATCCACCACTTATATGTACATTTAACATCCAAATACCTAATTGGCTTGCAGCTTTACAAGCTTTATAAACAGTATTGGGTATATCATGAAACTTTAAATCCAAGAACACATCATATCCTGATATTACTAGTTTTTCAACTAATTTAGGACCACAAGATGTAAAAAGCTCTTTACCAACTTTAAGCCGGCATAAAGATGGATCAATCTTGGCAACAAAATTCATCACATCATGTTCATTATTATAGTCAAGAGCAACTATTATTGGAGAATGTGTATTTATGGTTGTATCTATTATAAGTGGATTCATGTTGTTCTCTTAATTTTTGTTTTGTATAATATATCAAAATATTTTTCTATATACAAATATTATTTAAATATTTCTTTGCAACCATCATCAGCGGTTACTGTATAAAAAGTTGGTGTTATATTGGTTTTTCTTGTGTATTCTTTACTTAGAAATTTAGTAAAATCATCAATTGCATCTTTTTGTACAATATTGATAGTACAACCGCCAAATCCAGCTCCTGTCATTCTTGCACCAACGCATGCGGGAAACTTCCAGGCAGCTTCTACAATCGTATCTAACTCTAACCCTGTGACTTCATAGTTTTCACGTAATGAAATATGAGATTCTTTTAATAATTTGCAAAAGCTTTCTAAATTATTGGAATTAAGCGCAGATACGGCATTTTTAGTTCTTAGGTTTTCGCTAACGGCATGTAATGCTCGGTTATAGCTTTTTTGATTAGTAATTAAGTGCGAATATTGATTAAATGTATCCATATCTAGATCACATAGATCATTAATGTTTAGCACTTTTTGTAATTCTGTTAAAGCTTTATTACATTCATGCCGACGATTGTTGTACTCTGAATTAGATAACTCTCGTTTTTTATTAGTATTAGCAATAACTATTTGGTAATCTTTTAAGTTAAGGTTTGTATATTCAAAATTTAAATTATTACAGTTAAGCAAAATAGCATGTGCTTTTTTACCCATAACACATGCAAATTGGTCCATTATGCCACATGAGACACCGATAAATTTATTTTCAGCATTTTGACAAATTTTAGCTAGTTGCGGATTACCAATTGATAAATTAAAATAAATTTTAAGTATAACTGCTGTTAGTACTTCAATTGATGCAGATGATGATAGCCCTGTACCATGTGGAATATTACCTAGGTAGTAAATATCTAATCCATTGGGAATAACAAAGCCATATTCTATTAATGATTGAATTACTGCCTTAGGATAATTAGCCCAGTGATGTTCTTTTTCGAATACAATTTGATTAATTTCAAACTCGATTATTCCAGTTTCTGGAAAATTATTTGAATAGATAGAAAAGTTTGTATCATTGCGTATAGATGCTACAGCAAAAGTACCTAAATTAATTGGACAGGGGAGCACACTACCACCATTATAGTCAATATGCTCGCCAATTAAATTTACTCGGCCAGGAGAAAAAAAATATCGCAAATTTTGGGGTAGGCCAAATATATTATTGAAATTATGTTGTAATTGTTCAATACTAAAGCTCACAAGATTAACTGCCAATGCTTCTTAGTTTTTTCCCACTTTTTAAATTTATTTCAAGTTCTTCAAGAGTGATACTCTTTGTTTCCGGAGTAAATACTTTGACTAGTACAAACCCTAATAAACAAGCACCACCAAACATATAGAACGTTTGTCCTACACCGATAGAACTAAACCAAACTAGAGTATAGCTCCCAATTATTGTATTGAATATCCAATTTGCCATTGTAGTAATTGTAATCCCAAGGTCTCGAACTTCTAACGGGAAAATCTCGGAACAAACTATCCAGATAATTGGTCCTAAAGATACAGCAAAACCAAATATAAATAATAGACAGAATACTAATAGGGTATATTGTTGCGTCTGTGATAGAGCCACTCCGTGTGCTTCTATATTGAATAAGTACCCAACTGTTAAGCACGATATCACAAGAATAGTTAACCCAGCATATAAGATTGGCTTACGGCCCAGTTTATCAACAAACTTAATAGCAATAAGCGTAGTTATTACATTAACCAATCCAACAATAATTGTACTTGCTGAAGGATTAATAAAGCCTGCTGTAGCAAAGATCTTCTCAGAATAGTACATAAATGCATTCATGCCTGAGAATTGCTGTAGTGCTTGTAAGAATATACCTAATATCACTACTTTAAGAAAATATCCTTGCGTGAAAGTTTTTAAACTACTACTTTTATTAGCCAGTGTACTTTTAATTTCTGCCATCTCAAATTCAACTTCATCACGGGTAGTACGAATCTTTTCTAAAATCTTAAGAGCTTTATCAGGTTGGCCTTTTAATACAGACCAACGTGGACTTTCTGGTAATGTCAATGTGCCAAGTAACATAATTATAGATGGTATTAAAAGTACTGCTAACATTATCCTCCAAGATCCAGTGAATGATAATAGATGATTTGAAATGAACATAAGAAAAATACCAATTGTAATCATTAATTGATACATTGCAATTAACCCACCGCGTACTTTAAATGGAGAGATTTCAGATAAATAAAGTGGTGCAACAAATGATGCAATACCAACTGCAAGTCCAGTAATAAATCTTCCGATTAAAAATGATGAAAATGTATGAGTTGTTATGGTAAAAATAATAGATCCGGTAAATACTATTGCCGCTAAAACTAAAACTTTTTTACGCCCAAATACACGAGATAACCATCCACTAAATAATGCTCCTGTGGCTGCTCCTGCAAGCAAATAACCTGCAACTTTTCCAGAATCTGCAACATCTAGCCCAAATTCTTTTGCAATAAAATCAAGTGTTCCATTGACATACGCAACGTCTAATCCAAATAAAAGCCCAGCAAGCGCTGCAATTATACTTACTCTTATTACTAGTGCATTAGCATTTGAATTTATCTTTAAGTTCGACATAGAATTACCTATAATAAATAGTTTACGCCATATAAATAGCATATTTTTAAGCACAACATTACATCCAATTTGGGATTATAAACGAATTAAATTTGTACTGTTAAGGTTCTTATATTGCATTGCAAAATATTCAATGTGAGAAAAAATACTATCTTATGTTAAAATATGTGAAGATATTTAGGAGGTGATTTTCTTGAACAGAGGGGCTTTATTTATTGTAATCGTGGTTATGTGTTCCATGTTTGGACAATTTGCAACAGAACTATATTTACCCTCTATGCCTGCAATGGCAAAATATTTTAATACCCAAATGTCAACAATACAATATACTATTACAACTTATACATTTGGTGTTGCAATCGGTAGTTTTTTTTCAGGTTATATATCAGATAAGCTTGGGCGTTTAAAAGTAGTGTTTCCTGGTTTGTTAATCTCGATTGTAGGTAGTATCATTTGTTGTATAGCCTTTTCTCCAGAAATGCTATTAATTGGTAGATTTATACAAGGTATAGGCTTAGGTGGGGTATCAGTTGTTTCTAGGTCCATTGTGCGAGATATTTCAACAACAAGAACTGAATTTGCTAAATTTGCTTCAATTCTAGGCTCAGTTTCAGCTATGGCTATAGCATTTGCTCCCATTATTGGTGGGTACATAGAAGAATATCTATTCTGGCGGGTAAATTTTATTTTCCTGTTTCTTTTTGCTGTTATTTTAGCATGGTTATGCAGAAATAAGTTGGTTGAGACAAATAATTTCCTTGGTGAAGTTGAATTTATGCCAATGGTTAGGGAATATATTGCAGTTTTTAAAAATAAACAGTTTTTATTGTATAATTTATCTAGTTCCCTGATTTTAGCAGGGTTTATTGCATATCAAACGGTATCTTCATTTTTACTGCAGGTACAAGTTGGACTTGCACCAGATAAATTTGGCTATACTTCACTATTTATTACCATTTCACTATTATTAGGCGCTGTTATTAATGGTAAATTGGTTGAAAGAAAAGGCATTGAGAAGATGATAAAGTTTGGAGCTGTAATAGTATCTATCGCTGGCATTCTTTATGCAGTAACTGGGTATTTTAATTATGTTACAACTTTTTCAATACTATTTCCAATGATGTTATTCACATTTGCAGCAGGCATTGTCTATCCAAATGCAAGTTCAGGAGCATTAAGCTTATTTGTGAAACAAGCAGGAACCGCTGCTTCTATCTATAATTGTTTTCAGATGCTAGGCGCAACTTTAGGTAGTTGGGTTATTTCTTCCATTATTCATAAAACCCAACTGCCTTTAGGAATTATGTTCATCTTTATCGGAATGAGTGGGATAATTATCTATCATAATATAAAAGATACAATGTTGCATAAGGGGTGATTTATTAGACTTTGTCCACGGAATGTTTTATTTCATATATAATCTAGATTAAAAGTAAAAATTGCAAACGTGGGCACCAATATTTATTTGTTCGTATAAGGTAAATAAATTGCAGATCAATATCAATATGCTGGATTTTATATTGATTTAATTTTGACTAAGCATAATATTTAAAAATTTACAAAGTTAGATCTATGAAAAATCAAGTTGCTATTCTTGGAAATTTTGAACTAGTTATTGAGTGTTGTAATTTAATAAAAGCAAGTGAATTTAATATTAAGTGTATATTTTCTGAGACTCCATCAGTAGTGGAATGGGCTGAAGTTCATAATATTCCAGTAGCAACTAAATTAGATTGTTTCTTCCAAATTATTAAATCAGAAGAAATAGATTATTTATTCAGTATACAAAACCCTTACATAATACCCAATGAAATTATTGAACATGTTGGTTTAGCCATAAATTATCATAATACGTTACTTCCTAAATATGGTGGTACTAGAAATAATATGTGTTGGGTAATATGGTTTAATGAAAATCAAAATGGTATTACGTGGCATGTGATAAATGATGTTATAGATGGTGGAGGCATTCTAAAACAGATTAAATTTGACATTGACAAAGAAGAAACTGCTTTTTCTTTGGAACTAAAATGCCAAGATTTTGCGAAACAAGGGTTACGAGAGTTGTTAAGCGATTTAAAATCTGATAAACTAATAGTTAAATTACAGGATTTAAAAAAACGTTCTTTTTACTACTCTTATTCAAGGCCATGTGGGTTTGCTGTTATAGATTGCAATTTTCCAGCTGAAAAAATTTGGAAACAATTTCGTGCGCTTAATTTTGGCTCACAGCCAAACCCTATAGCTACTCTAAAATTTAAATATAAAAGAAAATATTTTTTTATTAAAGAAATTCATTTACTAGAGTCTAAGACGGATGAATTTAATCCAGGTACTGTAATAGATATAAATGATAATGTTATACTGGTTACGACATTAACTTCTGATATGTCAATAAATTGTTATTCTGATCTATCCTCTATTATTAAAGCTAAAGATGTCGTTGAAAGAGAACAATCATTACCAAAAGATCAAATAAAAATCGCTGAACTTATTGCTAAAGATGAAGAATATTGGAAGAAAGTGCTTTTATCTTTTGTCCCCATGAAGAACTTTTCTCAGAATAGAAATATTAATAAATATACAAATTATCAAACGATAACAGAATTTAAATTTAGTGAGATTTGTAATAATAGTATTAAATGTAAAGTTAATTTCGAGACAATCCTAACAACGTTAATTGGATACTTATTTAAATTAAATAACTTCGAGCAAATCTCTTTATGTTTAAAAGGAGATAAGATAGTTAAAGTACCAGATCAAACTTTTACTGACTTATTTCTAGATATTAAACCATTAAATTTAGTACTCGATCAATACACTACTTTTAATTATGCGTTAGAAAAAATAAAAGATTTATATAGTATATTAGTACAAAAAAATGTTATTAACAAAGATGTATTGGTTCGTTATCCTAAATGTATGGATACTTTTAGCCTTAATACTTTATTAGTTAGTATATCCTCAAACTTTGATTATAAAAATTATGAGTCTAACTATCCAATAATTATAAATGTCAATGAGTCCCTCCAGTTAGTTAGCTTATTTATTGCTAATAAATTTATTGATAGTATGCCATTATTCCTGAACTTTATACAGGAGCATTTTAAAATTTTATTTGAAAGCTGGGTAATAGATCATAAAAAGCTTGAAGAAATCCACCTACTATCGCAAGTTGAAATTCAGTATTGGAATGATTGGAATCCTATTGTAGAGAATTTTTCTAAAAAAATCTCTGTGCCAGATCTACTAGATAAAGTATGCTTAAGTTTTCCTGATAATGTGGCCATTGAAAGTAAAAATTATAAAATAACTTACAAAGAGTTAAAAAGTTACTCAGAGCTTATGGCTAAAAATTTATTAAGACATCTAGGTAATCAAAGTAATTCTAGTAATTTAATAGGTGTTTTTCTTGATAAATCACCATATACAATTATAACTTTTTTAGCTATATTAAAATCAGGAACTGGATACGTTGTTTTAGACACATCATATCCAGATACATACCTTGAAAACATATTCTTATCTAGCGAGCCACAACTAATTATTTATGAAAATAATGTTGATCGGCTTAATAAAATTTCTGTTAATATAAATAAAAACGTTAAACCAATACTCTTAAATCTAAATGATTTGTTACAGATTAATGAAGCATATATTCAACTGCCCACTATTTCGGACCATAATATAGCTTATGTTTTATTTACATCAGGCTCTACAGGTAAACCTAAAGGAGTGGCAATCTCTCATGGTTCATTAATTAACCTTTGTTATGCTACTATTTCACATATAGGAATAAATAAAGATGATAAAATGTTACAATTTGCTAAACTGGCTTTTGATGCTAGTGTCTTTGAAATTTACTCTATTTTAATTGCTGGCGGAATATTATATGTTCCAGATGCAAATGAAGCTGTTATTGGCTTTGATTTAAAAGATACTATTGTAAATAATAAAATTTCTACTTTATTTCTAACACCATCTTCTGCAGTCGTACAGCCATACTTTAAGAGTTCTAGCCTTAAAAGAATTATTTTTGGCGGAGAAATTTGTTCTCAAATGTTGGTAAATAAGTGGGGTAAAGGCTATGAAATTTTTAATGGCTATGGTCCTACAGAATGTACTGTATTTACAACAATGACAGGATCTTTAAAAGAGTATACTTCTCTAATAATAGGCAAGCCGTTACGAAATTATCAAGTTATGGTTTGTGACTCTCATCAAAAATTACTTCCTTTAGGTGCAGTCGGAGAATTAGTAGTTAGTGGTATCGGGATTGCAAAAGGATATATTAATGGTTCTAAATTAACAACAGAAAGATTTAAATATATTCACTTTCAAGGTAAGAATATATATAGTTACATAACTGGGGATTTAGCTAGATGGACTATAGGTGGAGAGATTGAGTATTTAGGTAGAAATGATTTGCAAGTAAAGGTAAGGGGACACCGGATAGAGACTAACCTTATAGAAAAGACAATTACAGCTTTTAATGGGATAAATTCATGTATGGTTTTAGCTGATCATGATCCTAACGGAGTTATTTCTCTAAATGCTTATATTCTTCTACAAAATGTAAATAGTGATTTTGATATAGGTCTACTAAAAAGATTTATTGATAAAAAATTGCCACAATTTATGTTACCTTCGAAGTTCTTTTTAATTAATCATATTCCTTTAACTGCGTCGGGTAAAATAGATACACAAACTTTATTAAGCCAATATAATATACCTTTATTAGATAAGGTTATTAATCATCCTAAAACCAAATTACAACAAGAAATTGCTAATATTTGGCAACATGTTATTGGATATAGTAGCAACGATATAGATATAAATATAGATTTTTATTTATTAGGTGGAAGTTCATTACAAATAACTCAGGTATTATTAAAGATACAGGAAAAATATAACATACAAATATCAACAGCTCATTTTTTAAGTGAACCAACTATAAAACATCTTGAAGAAATAATTTTAAATGGTGAAGGTGGTTCGAATAGGTTAATTAATACTAGAACGTTGATTCGTCAAAGCCTAGATGAGTTCCACCGAGTATTTAATATATCAGAATATATTCTTACAAATCAACCTCAAGAATTGGCAGCTAACATAAGAGCAGTTTTTATGACGGGAGTAACAGGGTTTTTGGGCTCTTATGTTGCAAAATATTTTTTAGAAAAAAATGTGAAAGTTTTTTGTTTAGTTCGAACTAAGAGTGTAGGAAAATTGGCAAATGTATTAAGGAAATATCAGTGGAAAGAGGAAGATATATCAAGATTATGCATAGTAGAAGGAGATCTTTCTATTGATAATTTTGGTTTAAAAGATGATTTATATAATGAGCTTGCTAGTGTAACTGACGCTATTTGTAACATAGGAGCTTTAGTTCACCATGTGTATAATTATAATCAACTAAGCTGTACAAATATAAATGGGGTATTTAATTGTATAAAATTTGCTTGTAGTAAAAAATTAAAATATCTTGTCCATATCTCTACTTTGTCATTATTAGGAAGTGTTAGTCAAGAAGCAGATCAAGAAGACTTTATTAATAGTAGTGACTTGGTTGTAAGTGAAATGAATGGTTATAATGCTAGTAAGCTTGCCGCAGAAATATATATTACTGAAATATTAAAAGATTTTGGACCATTTGTAAAAATTTATAGGCCAGGATGGATTGGAGGTGACTCTACAATAGGGGTAATACCTTACGAAAAAAATCATTTATTTTTGTTATTGAAAGGCATTTTGCAGTTGGGTTATGCTCCTGATTGGGATGTTTCAGTTAATATGATACCAGTTGACTTCATTGCAAAATTTATAGTTAATGATATTTTGGATAACCATGATTGGAAAGACGTATACAATATAGTTGCACCACAATCTATTACTTTTAGAGAATTTGTTAATGCATTTGCAAATAGCATTGGAGTAAAAGTTATTTTTATTAATTATGAAGAATGGCTAAATATGATTAAAAATATAAATGCAGATAATGGGTTGTATCCTTTACTGACTTTATATTCAGGTGAAATTAGCAATTCAACATTAAATACTTATAAAATGATTTCGAAGATTAAGCATTCTAAATTTTTTGAACGTTATTCAAAGTTAAATTTACTGGATATACCAAGACTAGAAGACCTCATGGTAGTTTATATTAATTATATTAAAAAAAGTGGATTTTGATATGCCTAAAAAGTTAAATATAAAAAAAAATATAAAAATACTTTCTAATCTAGAGTTGATTGCGCATTTATTACCAGGACCCATATATTGGAAAGATAAAAATAGCGTATACCTTGGAATGAATGAGTTTGCCCTACAAATAACTGGCCTAAAATCTTTTGCAGATATTATAGGAAAATCAGATTATGATTTATGGCCACAACTTGCGGATGAGTTAGTAAAACACGATAAAGTAGTTATGAATACCGGAAAACCCTTGCATACAGAAGAGGTTCTTATTCATCCTAAAACAGGAGATATCCATTATTTTGCAGTAGTCAAAGTTCCTCTTCGTGATGAAAAAGGTAATATAATTGGTGTACTTGGGAATTCAATAGAAATAACAAGTCAGAAAAAAAGTATTTTACATTATCTTGAATTAATTGCACATTCATTACCAGGGCCAATATATTGGAAAGATAAAAACAGCGTATACCTTGGAATGAATAAGTTTGTGTTAGATGTAACGGGGATCAAATCTTTTGAAGAATTCATTGGTAAAACAGACTATGATTTATGGCCCCAATTTGCAGATGAGTTAGTAAAACATGATCAAGAAGTAATGCAAACTGGTATGCTAGTTACTAAAGAGGAGTCTATAGTTCAGCCAGATGGGACAATAAAGTATTTTACCGTAGTTAAAATACCTTTGCGAGATTATGAAGGCAACATTATAGGAATTATAGGAAATTCTCTTGATATAACCGCTCAAAAAGAGAAAGAACGTTTGGAACAAGAAAATCAGGCTCATTTACTTAGGGCGCAAGAAGATGAAAAGTTTCGTAAAATTGTAGGGCAGATGGTGCATGACATTCATTCACCGCTTTCTAGTTTACAGACAATTGTCCAATCTACAACAGATATTCCTGAAAATGAGCGAGTTACATTAAGAGAAGTTGCAATGAGTATCTCTGACATTACTAATCATATGTTAAGTAAGTATAAAAATGAATCGAGTAATGACCAAGAAAAAAGACGTGCAGTTTTAGCCTCAGCGCTCTTACTACCTGACAAAATATAATTAGATCATTAAAAATTTAACATTAAAACATAGAGTTGGCTTATACTTACGGTGACAAAACCTTTTAACTCACTGTAGGAGCCAATATGCAAGCAAGCCAACTCAAAGATATTGTATC
>JBKDHQ010000156.1:0-350 GCA_046336365.1 Neisseriaceae bacterium | reverse complement strand
TTAGCCTTATTAAGCGGAGCAAAAGGCTATAAGGATATTTGTACATATATAAATAGTAGATTCGGAGAATTAAAGGAATTGTTTGCCATTAAATGGCGTGAAGCTCCTAAAAGGACAACAGTAAATGATACATTGCGTGGTATTAAATCTAGTGTATTAGAAGAACTATTTAGAGCATATGCAAATAAGTTAAATGAAGCATTATCAATAGGGATTAATACACCTAGATTAGCATTAGATGGAAAAACACTAAGAGGTAGTTACGATAATTTAAAAGATCATAAAAGCTTGCATCTTCTAAGCGTGTTCTGTGTGGAGAACCAATTAATTCTTGGGCATATTTCAGTTGA
>JBKDHQ010000155.1:0-41398 GCA_046336365.1 Neisseriaceae bacterium | reverse complement strand
CAGGAGATTATCCGAATCTATCATTTGATCTAGGGCATAATTTAAAAACGACATCTCAACCTCTGCAAAAACACAATATATTCATATATATCAATATGTTATTATACCACATATTCGCTCTTAATGTGCAGAGGTTTCATAATTCAATAGTTAGTGCTGAAAGACAATCAGTTCCATCTGAAGAGTCTAGTTCTTCCCAAAAGCTTTTTGTTGATGGCTCAAATTTTTTAGTTGAGCAAGATACAAACACTAAACGGAAAAGAGAAGACAATTCACTAGAAAATCAAAGACTATTTAAAAAGACGAAAATACAACACAATGAAGAAGGTCATCTAAGTTGTAATAGTAGACAAAACAGTAAAAATGACTTTAAGCTAGTTAGCAAAAAATTTAAAACAAAAGTTAACGCTGAAAGACAATCAGTTCCATCTGAAGGGTCTAGTTCTTCTCAAAGGATTTTTGTTAATAGCTCAAATGTTATGGTTAAGCAAGTTAGTAAAAAAGATGAAACATATTGGGTTAATACACCTATACTTAAAAGTCTAGTTAGTAATTTAGAAATGACACTTGAAGATTTTTTATATAAGTTTAGACAGCTTGATAATACCAACAAAGAACAATTAATAGAACATTATAAAAAAAATATAGATCTAAATAATGACACAAGTTATATGGTTTACTTAGCTCATATATATGCTTATGTAGATTTTGGTGAATTCGCCTCAAATAAATCAAAGGCATTTGAATTATATGATAAAGCTATGAATAACAACCATATCAAAAGCGTATTTTTTTATGGTTATTTAAAATATAAAGATGGTATTAAGCTTAGTCAATTTGCTATAGTATATGAGCAAGCACTTAAATCAAAAAAATCTCTGGATCAAGTTCGTAATTTAATATATAAGATTGGGTGTAAATTTGATATCATATCCCGGGATAAAAATGATTGTATTTTTTGGTATGAGAAGGCAGCTAACATGGAAAATATCCATGCAATGTATATGCTTGGCAATTTATATCTAAAATATGAATGTGGAATTGCTAATATAGAAAAGGCTATTTCATGGCATATGCAAGCAGCTAATAAGGGATTATTTGCTTCGATGCTTAAGCTTGGCATGTTATATGAAAAACAGAGTAATCTTGAAGAAAGCTTAATTTGGTATGAAAAAGCAGCTAATCTTGGCAGTGCTCATGCAATGTATACTCTTGGTTACTTATATGATGAGCCGAAAAACCCAAATAAATCGTTTGAAAAATCGATTTATTGGTACCAAAAGGCGGCTGATCTTGGATATAAGGATGCAATGGTTAACATCGGTGAACTATATGAAGATGCTGAAAAAATGGAACAAGCGATTTCATGGTATACAAAAGCTTCTGAGTTTGGTGATATTCCTATTACGCTAAAACTAGCATTTATATATTTTGGAACTGATTTTCATAATTTTAGAGCAGGAAAAAATTTGCTTGAAAAGATTGTGACTCTGGTTGATAGAGGTTTAGTTAATGATAGCCGTTACGAGATAAATTATAGAGTTGCCTACGAATGTCTTGAAATTTTTAACAGACTTGAAGCGTTAGAGGCTTCATCGAAAAATTTAATTTATACTATAGTTAATGTGGTTGGAAGGTTTTCTCCTGATTTTTTGCTTGCTTTAATTATGGGGAAAGCAAATTTATTTGAAAATATTATTAACGCTGTAATTGCAATTCTAGATTCAAAAGGATTTGGTAAAAAAGAAAATTTAGATTATAGACAAATGTTTTCTGATGTGACTGTACTCCTGCAAAAAATAATGAATATTTCAAATGATGAGAAAGATGTTTATATAGGTGCAGGCCATCATGAAAAAAGTATATTAGGTATACTTAGTCATAAAGTAAACTTTTTATTTGGTTGTTGTTTTAGTGAATTAGATTTTAGTGAGATAGTATTTGTTAAATGTCAATTTTTAGTAAACTATAACCAAAAAAAATATATAAATTTTAGTGGGTTGAAACTCACGAATGGAACTTTTTCTGAAACAGTTCTATGTCAAGTAAACTTAAGTAATGTGAATCTGTATGGAGCAATTTTTAATAAAGTAACCTTAAAGCGGATAGATATGAGAGGAGTATCTTTAAAGGGTGTAACATTTTATGGAACATCATTTGAAGATGCTTTGTTAGATTTGGACCAATTAGAGTACATTGAATCTTTGGAGCCAGGCAAAGTTCGTTTATGCCCTACAATAACAATATCAAATAAATCTATATATGAAAAAGTATATCAAATATATAAGTTAATGCTTTGCGTTGATAAAAATGATTATGATAATCTTCTGAACCAACCAGATGAACTTCTTCAATTACAATTAATTTTGGTATTTCACTCAATAGTTTATGAAATAGAAAAAAGAGGTATGCTTATAGAAAATAGAAGTGAAATTGATTTAGTGCTAAGGCAAATGCATCTATATAATTTGTTTGACATAAAAAACACTTCAATGATATAGTTAGTGTATTTTTCTTATCAAAAGTATGCTGTGAAATTATATCTCTTCATACTTTACAACATTCTTGTTAGGTATGAAGATAAGCCTTAAAAATCTAGCGACAAATTTGCTTGAATTTAAAATGCAACTTAGTTGTGAATTGGTATTATTTTATGTGGTTTGCAAGATTATACAAGGCTTTATATTTTTTTGTGTGAAGACTAGCCAAAATACTACTTTTATATACAGGATATGCTGTAACAGCTACCGAAGTTAATTCCTTTGCCTTATCTTTGTTGCCATCACTCCATTCAAGTTTAGCTAATTTTATTAGATTACTTGGATATGGTTGAAAATTAGTAAATAAGTCTTCATACTTTAACTGTTCATCGTGACTAAATGTTTTAATTGTATAAGCGCTATCAATATTTATATAATTGTCTAAAGTGAAAACGGCTAAGTAAGAAGCCAATACATCATTTTTGGCTATTTTTTTTAATTGATTAGCTTGTTGTTTAAATGTAACGAGATCATCTGGTGTATCAATATAATTTACTAATTTATCAAAAATAAGGCTATTTGCTACTAATAAATACGAAAACCAAACTACTGTAACTAATGATATAGGTAAAATTACCTTTTTATTTATGATATAAATCGGTCTATCTACAGAGAGAAATATAATGAATGGCCCTAGAAAATATAAATACCACAAAGGGTATTCAAGCATAGAATGGGCAATTGTTGTACTTAACATACAGCATAATATAATTATCTCAGTGGATACGTTATGAAACATGCGTATAATTGCATAAATAATACCTAGAACAACAATCATGGTACCAATAATCCCTGTTTCAGCCAATAATTGCAAGACGATATTGTGACAGTTCGTAAATAACCCACTATTTAGAGGAGTATGGGGAAATAGCTTATATAAAAAAACGCTATTTTTTGCATATCCAAATAACCCCGTACCAAAGACAAAGTTTTGTTTAAAGGTTATAAATGCTTTTTGCCATTCCACAAATCGTCTACCCATTTCATTACCTTCACCACTGGCTAAACGATTAAATCCAGAGGCTACTTGCGTAATATGAATTTTACTTTGCATGAGTGGATAAAAATATTCGAATGATACCAATAAGATCAAAGCAAATATCGTTGTTAAAAATAAACTTAAGGATGCCTTATCTTTCTTTATTAAAAAATATATAAAAGTGATAATATTGCCAAGCATAAAGTAGATAAATACACTGCGGGAAGCAGCAATTGTCATACTAAACATAAACCAGCATAGGGTTGGTAAAAAGATATATTTATTAATGAATTTAATGTGATATAGATATATTAGTGCAAATGTTGCCCAAGTAAGAAAGTGGCAATAGTGATTACGTTGTCCAAAATGCCCAAAAATATTAGTTGTTGGGTGAAGAGGATCATAGAAAATAAACCCACCAAAGTATTTGAAAAGATTGTTATATTGGATAAAACCAATTGCGGATTGTAATAAAGAGCTAATTAATAAAGCAATTGATAAATAAATGATTAGTATACGTAAGCTATAGTTATTTACAATGGTATTTGCAGAAATTGATAACATGATACATACTAACATTTCTAGTGCGGTTATATAGTTTAATCCCACAAAAGGAAGTTTTACAAAAAATTGTTGAGAGCATATATATATCGCAAAACATAGCAGCGGAATGGTTATAAATGGGATATTGATTTTTTTCTGTGTTAAGGTAATTGTGAGAAATAGAATATTGCTAACCCAAACAAATATAATTTGTGCCCAAAAAGTTGGTGATGGATCATAATGAATATTGTTTAACTGTGGTATGGTGAAAAGTATAATAATGTTAGTTAATATTAATATATTGGCTATTTTACTTAATTTTAATGACATATATGTTTTTTGACCTATTACTTAACTATATGAATTTACTCTTTTATATTCAAGTTCCCTGCTTGTTACTAAACTTATCGCCTACTAGTAGTAGGCGATAAGTTTGTCGCCTCCATGGAATTTGAATCTGTTCGAGTATATGTTTTGACCTTCTCTAATATAAGGTGATAATTGTAGCATAAGTTAGAAATTATGATACAATCATTACCGTATTTAAAAAGTTTATATTTTTATGTGGAATTAACGATGAAAAAGATATTAACGTTATTGTTAATAAATAGTGTGTTTTTATTTGGGTGTTCGAAAAAGCAGCAAATGGTGTTACCACCACATCATGTAGATGCATTAATGATTAAGTCGACTAATGTACCTTATGGCTTTGATTACCCGGCATCAATTAGCGGTGTTGCAGATTTTCCAGTAGTAGCACGAGTGAATGGTGTGATACAAAAACAGCTGTATAAAGAGGGTACCTTTGTTAAAAAAGGCCAACCACTTTATCAAATTGATTCTCGTCCATTTGAAAATGACTTATTAGCAGATCAAGGACAATTAATTAAGGATCAGACAGCAGCAACTGAGAATAAAGCGATATTAGATAGATATTTAAAATTATATAAGGTAGGTGGAGTATCCAAACAAGATGTTGAGACTCAAACTATAACATATAAACAAGCCGCAGGTTTGGTGCAATATGATTTGGCTAAAATTAAAACTGACAAATTGAATATCCAATATTGTCTAGTAGATGCACCAGCTGATGGATTAATTTCACAAAGAATAGTATCAGTTGGAACAATGGTTACTGCTTACCAAACGTTATTAAACAACATTAACAGTAAAACTGATATGTATGTTAATTTCTCAGTACCAGAAAATGATAGACTAGAAATCCAGAACGGAATAGCTGCAGGTAAAGTATCAGTGCCAAAAGATTATATGTTTGATATTAATTTAGAGCTTGCTGATGGAACAAAAATTGAAAGTGCAGGTAAGGTAAATTTCTTTGATACAAGAATAAGCCTACAAAATGGTACTTGGAACATGAGGGCGGATGTTAATAACAAAAAACTAAGTGATAAACTATTATCAGGGCAATATGTACATGTATATTTAATAGGTGCTGTTTTTACAAATGCTATTGCAATCCCACAGTCTGCAGTATTTAGAGATGATAAAGGTGCTTTTGTATATTTGTTAGGAGCAAATGATAAAGTCGAGAAAAAGGCAGTTGAAACTGGTGTTATGAATGGGTTACTATGGGTTATTGATAAAGGTTTAAAAAACGGTGATAAAGTGATTATAAATGGTGGCATGAAAGTGAGCGCTGGAGATAAAGTTGTAGTTGATAGTGTAAAAGACCAGACACAATCCGATATAATAAATGCGATTTAATAATCTCTTAGCTTAAGGAATATATATGTTTTGCCGTTTTTTTATATTACGCCCTGTATTATCTATTGTAATCTCAATAATAATAGTTATATCTGGAATAGTTGCTATTTGGGCATCTCCAATTTCCCAATATCCAGATATTACACCGCCTAGTATTAAAATTACCGCAACATTTCCTGGGGCAAATTCAGAAACATTAGCTAGTTCAGTTGCTGCTCCCTTAGAAGATCAAATTTCAGGTGTATCAAATATGATATACATGGTTTCTTCAAGTGCTAATGCTAGTAATTCAGTTACAATAACGGTTTATTTTGATATAGGTACAGACTTAAATGGAGTACTAAGTGATTTATTAAACCGTATTAATACTGCAATGCCACAAATGCCAGAGCAAGTTCGACAGCAAGGTGTTATTGTTCGTAAGTCTTCACCAGATTTATTCTTAGTAATAGATATGTACACGGATAATGGTTATCCAGATAAAATATTTCTAAGTAACTATGCTTATCGTTATGTTTACCCGGTTTTAAGCCAAGTAAATGGCGTTGGCCTTGTTAGTTTAATTGGTAATAACAATTTCGCTATGCGGGTACAATTAGATCCGAAAAAATTATCTTACTATGGTTTATCTGTATCAGATGTTGCTAATGCAATTCAAGATCAAAATAAACCTTTCTCAATCGGTTTAATGGGAATGGCACCAACCAATGGTAAGTCCCAGTTTCAGTTTATGATAAATACTCAAGGCTACTTGACTCATTCTAAGCAGTTTGAGGATATTATTGTTAGAGCAAGCCAAAATAATGGTCAGAACCAAATTATTAAATTGAAAGATTTAGGTAAAGTAATTCTTGACGGGCAATCATATGCTACAACTGCGTTAGCTATAACTAGAGGTGAAGGTAATAAAGTTATAACTCGTGATAGTGTGGCTCTAGCACTATATCTTGCGCCTGGTGCAAATCAGTTAGCAACTAAAGATGCAATAAATAAAGCAATGGAAGATATTGCTAAACATTTTCCAGCAGGCTTACACTATTATAATCACTATGATGCTTCAACTTTTGTTCAGGCATCAATTAAGCAGGTATTAGATACTTTTAGAGATGCTTTTATTTTGGTGTTTTTAGTTGTATTCTTATTTATTCAGAATTTAAGAGGTACAATTATACCGGTATTAGCCATTCCAGTATCGATTATTGGAACATTTGCCGGAATATATGCTTTAGGATTTTCAATAAATACACTAACTTTATTTGGGGTAGTATTAGCTATCGGGATTGTGGTAGATGATGCAATTGTCGTCCTAGAAAACGTCGAACGGATTATGAAGGAAGAAGGCTTAAATTCAACTGATGCAGCGATAAAAGCGATGGAGGAAGTTGCTTCTCCTGTAATTGCAATTGTTTTAGTGTTAAACTCAGTATTTTTACCTGTTGCCTTCTTAGGTGGGTTTGCAGGAATGTTATATAAACAATTTGCGGTAACTATTGCAATTTCAGTGTTTTTATCTGGAATAGTAGCGTTGACCTTAACTCCAACACTATGTGCCATATTTCTAAAAAATATTGGGAAAGAATCTGAGAAACAGAAGCCAAAATTTTTTCAAGTATTTAATATTTATTTTGATAAACTAAAGGCCTTATATTTACATGTAGTAAATTTTTTATTAGATAAAGTAAAATTTTCTTATGTGATTCTCGTTTTAGTTGTAATTACTACTGTTGGTTTATTTAAACTCATACCTACTTCACTGATGCCTTTGGAAGATCTTGGGTATTTTTATACCGGAGTTAATTTGCCAGGTGCTGCATCTTTAGATAGAACTACAGAAGCTTCAAAAAGGTTAGCTAAATTTTTATTGACATTATCTCCAACATATAAGACATTAGCATTTGTTGGTGTTGATATTTTAGATAATGCTACAAACAAGACAAATGCGGCTTTAATTATACCAACATTGAAGCCATGGGATGAGCGTAAAAAATCATATCAACAAATTGATGCATTGTTATCAGTAACTAATAATTATGGTTATTTAAATAAAGATGCACGTATATTTGGTTTTAATTCACCACCAATTCGCGGCTTAAGCCATAGTGGTGGAGTGAACTTTTATTTACAGGCAACTACAGATGTGTCAGTTAGGCAGATGTATGAAGATTCGCTTAAAGTAGTTAATGCTTTAAAGAAAGAACCATCAATTGCAGTAGCAATGCAGTTTTATGATTTATCTGTTCCGCAATTATATATAGATATTAATAGAGAAAAGGCCAAGTTGTATGGAGTGCAATTAAGTGATGTTTTTACATCTTTACAAGCAACATTTGGTAATTATTATGTAAATTATTTCCAGAAATGGAACGATTTATGGTGGGTAATTTTACAATCAGAATATAAATTTAGAAACACACCTGAATTGCTTAAAACTGTATATGTTAAATCTAGTAGCGGACCAAATAGTGGGCAGCTTATTCCGGTTGGTAGTCTAGCAACTGTTTCTTATAAATCTGGCCCGGAAGTGGTAACCAGGTTTAATGATTATCTGGCAAGTCAAATTTTAGCTAATCCTAAGCCAGGTTATACCTCTGGTGATGTTATGGAAGCTGTTGAAAAAATAGTTCCTCAAGTTTTGGGTCAAACTTATACAGTAAAATGGTATGGTCCTGCATACCAACAAGCCAAGACTAGCTCAAGCTCATCAATAGCATTTATCTTTGGTATTGTAATGGTATTTTTGATTCTTGCGGCATTATATGAGTTATGGGGCTTACCATTAGCTGTAATCATGTCAATCCCGTTTGCACTATTTGGTGCTGCTATAATGTTATTAGTGTACGGACAGCCTAATGATATATTTTTCCAAGTTAGTCTAATTACTTTGATTGGATTATCTGCTAAGAATGCAATCTTAATTGTCGAGTTTGCTCTTGAAGGTTATCGACATGGAGGTATGTCTTTACGCGAGGCTGCTGTTGAAGGGGCTAGACTTAGGTTTAGACCAATTATTATGACATCGTTGGCGTTTATTTTAGGTGCAATGCCTTTAGTGCTGGCTAATGGTGCTGGAGCTAATTCACAACATTCAGTTGGTACAGGAATTGTTGGCGGAATGTTGGGATCAACATTTTTAGCGATTTTATTTGTTCCGTTATTTTTTGTTACATTTATGAAATTAAGTCGTAAAAATAAATAAGGAGATAGCTAACGAATTTATAAATAAAGCACAAGAAAAATTTCAATAATTAAAGTTAATAATATAAAAAAATTATATTATTAAAAATCATCTCTTTCGGTCAAGATATAATAATTTTTTGGGTAAAAATTTGCACCTAAATATATAGGTATGCGCTATTGTTAAGTATCTGCTATAATTTAAAGAATATTTGAGCATCATTTGACTCAAAATAAAAAGGGGTTATAATATGAATTTAGATGATCATTTTGAAGTTCTTGAGGTACTTTTTAATTCAATCCCATTTGTGTTTTGGAAAGATATAAACGGAATATATAGAGGTGGGAATAGTCAACAAGCACAATTTTTTGGTTTTTCCTCTGTTAAAGATTTCTCAGGAAAAACAATATATGAAATACTTAATGATTTTGAATCCGCACAACTAATTGAAGCTAATGATAATAAAATTATGAGAGAGGGACAGACTGAAATATTTGAAGAAGAAATTGTTACACCTTGTGGTTTAAGAACGTTCTTATCATACAAAATGCCTCTTTTAAATAAAAATAATGAAGTTATTGGCTTACTTGGTACTGCCATGGACATTACTAAGTTAGCTAATGAAAGAAAAGAACGGTTACGGTTAGAATTAGAAAATCAAGCACATATGATTAGAGCCGTTGAAGATGAGAAGTTTCGTGACCGAATTGGACACATGGTACATGATATCCGTCAACCATTAGCAACACTACAAATGATTGTTAATTCAACAAAAGAAATTCCTGAAGAAAAACGTATTACATTAAGAAAGTCAACAATAGCAATTACAGACATTGCAAGTCAATTTTTAAAGCATTATGAATCTTATAAAAAATCATCTGATGGTATTTATGATCAACAAATAGTATTAGTTTCAACGGCTCTGGATGATATTATAGGTGAGAAAAGATTTAAGTTTAAAGATTCACCAATAGAGATTGAATATGATATAAATATGCTAAATGCTTTTGTTTTTATTAAAGCAAATCTAGGTGATTTTAAACGTGGTATTTTAAATTTAATTAATAATGCTATTGAAGCTTTACCAGAAACAGGTGGATTGATTAAGGTTAAGTTATTTGCAAATAATGAATGGGTCAATATTAGTATTATTGATAACGGTAAGGGTATTAGTGAAGAATTATTAGATAAAATCAAAAATAAACAAACTGTAACATATGGTAAAGCAAATGGACATGGTATGGGATTAGCTCAAGTAAGAGCAATGGTAGAATCTAATCATGGAGATTTTTCTATTGCATCTAGTATTGAGCATATATGTAATGGAACAACTGTATTTTTAAAGTTTCCCAGATTTATAGATCCAGATTGGATTATTGAAGAAATTAAATTATTGAAAGATGATATTATCATAATTTTAGATGATGATAAAAATATTCATGGTGGATGGGATTCAAGATTAGGCTTTATCACGGAAAAAATACCAACTATTAAATTAAAACATTTTTTCCAAGGCAAAGATATGTTAGATTTTATTGATTCTTTATCTGATGAAGAACGAAATCGGGTATATTTGCTAAGTGATTTTGAGTTAATCGGTCAGGATCTAAATGGATTAGACTTAATAAAACATCTAAAGTTAAAGCGTTCTATTTTAGTAACTAGTCATTATACTAATATTGAGCTTAGAAAAAATGCATTGCTAAATAGAGTTAAAATTTTACCCAAAGATTTAGTACATGTAGTGCCAATTCAGGTCATCCAGACACACCAAATTGGTGAAATAGTTAATGTACATATGGTATTTGTAGATGATGAAAAGGAATTTACAAAAACACTTATTTCTAGTTATTATAATCATTTAATTACTGATCTATATAGTAATCCGCTAGAATTTTTGGATGAAGTAGATAAATATCCAAAAAACACTAAAATAATCCTTGATAATTACTATTATCTGCCAGATGGTGGCGTATATAATATAGATGGAATTACAATTGCAGAAGAGTTGCATAATAAAGGCTATACTGATTTAACCTTGCTATCAGCAGAGAAATTTACTACTCCAGACTATTTAAAATTGGTTCTGAAAATAGATTCAGATAAACTGTCCAAATTAGATAAAATTTAGATTATTATAAAATATAAATTCTAAAATATGAAAATAGCAGTCTATCAATTTAATCCAACCATAGGTGCGGTAAAAGCTAATGCAGATAAACTATTAGAAGCAATTGAAAAAGCTAAAGCTAAGCAAGCTGATTTATTTGTCTGCCCAGAGCTTGCCTTATGTGGTTATCCACCAGAAGATCTATTATTTACAAATAATTTTCAATCTCTAATAGAAGAACAATTACAACGATTCATAGGTATTACTGGCATAACATTACTAGTCCCATTACCATTTTATGACAATGGAAATATTTATAATAGTGTTGTAGTTATCCAAAACGGAAAAATAATTAAACGATATGATAAACAAGCTCTTCCTAATTATGAAGTTTTTGATGATAAGCGTTATTTCACACCAGGTCGGACTGGCTGTGTTTTTAATTGTGCCGGTGTAAATGTTGGTGTAGTGATATGTGAAGATATGTGGTCAAGTCAACCGATTACTCAAACACATAAGGATGGTGCAGACTTTATATGTATTATCAACGCTTCTCCATTTGAAGAATATAAGCATGAAAGAAGAGTAAATACCCTAAAAGATCGTCATAATGAAACGAAGCTGCCATTACTATATGTTAATTGCGTTGGTGGACAAGATGAGGTAGTATATGATGGTGGATCGTTTATGTTAAATGCAGAAGGTGCTATTTGTTATCAAGCTGAAACATTTAAAGAAGAATTATATTTCATTGATTATAAAGATAAAAATAATATTTCTGCTCTAAAAATTAATTGTCCAGAATATGAAGAACGTGTTTATAATGCGCTTATGCTAGGAGTGAGGGACTATGTGCAAAAGAATGGTTTTAAGGGTGTAGCTTTAGGTTTGTCTGGAGGAATTGATTCTGCATTGACTCTTGTTATTGCTGTTGATGCCATAGGTGCAGATAATGTTACGGCAGTGATGATGCCATCACAATATACTCATGAAATAAGCTTCACTGATGCTCGAGATATAGTTAATCGATTAGGGGTTAAACATTATCATGAAATAGATATTTCGCCAGTATTCACTCAATTTAAAAATAGTTTATCTGATGTTTTTTCTGGGTTAGGGGAAGATATCACAGAAGAAAATCTTCAAGCACGAACCCGCGGTACTTTGTTAATGGCTATCTCTAATAAATTCGGCTACTTAGTGTTAACTACAAGTAATAAATCAGAAATGGCGACTGGTTATTCTACACTATATGGTGATATGGTAGGTGGATTTGCGGTATTAAAAGACGTATTAAAGACAGTTGTTTATAAGTTAAGTAAATGGCGGAATTTAAATACTGAAGTGATACCAGCAAGGATTATAGCTAGGTCGCCATCAGCAGAACTTAGGGATAATCAAACTGATCAAGATACATTGCCTGAATATGAAATATTAGATCAAATAATTCGTTACCTAGTTGAAGATAATCTTGCAACAGATGAGATTATACAAAAAGGATTTTTAAGAGAAGACGTACTTCGCACATCTCGACTATTAAAATTCAATGAATATAAACGAAGACAAGCAGCAGTTGGGCCCAAAGTTACCAGACGTAGTTTTTCCAAAGATTGGCGAATGCCGATAACTAGTCAATTTGAGTATTAATTTTGTTGAGGGTAATAAGTATTATAATAAAAAGGCCGGTAATAAAAACCGGCTTTTTTATATATGAGTGAGCCAAAGCGTCGCGCATCATATATATGACAACTGTAATTGTCAGTCGTGCTAGTGCAGGGTAATTAGGCTGATGGCGTTATACTTGCAAACCACTGACCGTCAGGAGCTGTCACATTTATGCTGCTACAATAATTATCTCCGCCACCCGTAGGGTTCGAGCTATTACATGTACTCCTAATCATATTGAGAATTTGTGATTGAGTCGTACTAGTAGTAATGTCACCAATTATAAAGTTTACTGTATAATTATCTCCGTGCGGTATGTCTTTAATATCTAATGTTATACTACAAGATTTTCCACTACCAACTTGGCTTAAATAAATTGGTATACCACCATCTGGAATAATTGGTATAGTTGGTGATTGTTCAGTAGTACGACCTCTAACATTAAATCCACACACATTAGCATTTGTAATAAAATAATTAGTAGGTTTAGCCGAAGCCATAAAACCAACTGTTTGGTCTGCTTTTTGCCTTGCATTAGGATTTTCTAATCCGTTTATACCACCTACGTTTACAACAAATCCATCTCCGTGGGTAAATACATTACCTAGCTCATCATCGATTGAGTATGCATATGTGCTTTGCATACCTAGTTGACTATGAATAAAATCTACCCATGGGTTTAATGTTTGGCCAGGAGTATTCATGAGTCTATGATATGCATCTATAACAACTTCCCCAGGAGAACCGGCAGGCCCAGGCATTGGTAATGGGGTTTTTCCTGCATTAGAGCCATCCATACATTTTGCAACAGGTACCCATCCAATTATGTATTGTAATGCGCTTTCTAATGTTAGTGGTGGCTTTCCTTGACAATTTATATTATAGTTACTTTCAAAAGCATTCCAAACTATTTGGCCGTCGCCACTTGAAATTGTATTTTGCCAAGCTTGAAGGATCTTACCTTTAAATTGCCAAATTGCTTGTATAGATTCTGATTGATTTAGCCAAGATCCATTTACATAACGATTTAAGAAAAATGGTAAACCATTTGCGAGAGATTCACTAAGAATAGGTGAATATAGGTTGGAAATAGCTTCATGTGTACTCGGCAACTTTATTTGTCCGCTTGTTACTGGAGAACTTTGAAGAACATCATAATTATCTTTAGAAAATACATATTCAGGCCAAATACCTTGTGGAGGATTTGTTGTACTCATAAAATTTGAACTAGCAATCATGTGTTGTAATTCAGATATTTTATAAGGGCTACCTACATAACCTTCTGTAGGGTCGATATAATTAATACGCTCTAAGGTGGCAGTTAAATATAGATTATCAACATAAGACATATCAAAATCTACTCCAGTTACATCCCATCTCAGTGCCTCAGGAGGAATTGTACTACCCCCTACGCTATATTCCACTAATTGTGCTGGTTCATTATTAAGGAAAGATGCACTAAGCTTGTCTTGATATATACTTATAGCATGACTGCTACATGGTTGATTAAATTGACTTTGACTACAACTCCAAGCATTAGCAATAGTGTTATCAAATAAATTGTTACTAAGTTGATTATCATCTTTACCTAAATGGTTTAATATAGCAGATGGGTTATCATACATATAAATGCGCACGCCATTCCACCAGTCTATAAAATTATCGTTATTAGATTCTGTGGTTTTAAATTTATTATAGAATGGTAATGATATTACCTCATAACCTCCTGGAGGAATACCATTTTGACCTCCAACATAAATTCTATAAACTCCGCTAATAAGAACAGGTTTAGATGGTTGATTATAATATGCCATAAGCCAATAATCTGGATTATTAACGTTGTTTGCAGGATCCACTAGATGTCTAGAAGTTTCTATTACAGGATAAATTGTATGTTCATCATCTTCATTATAAATTACTAAAACTTTATATGGAACTTGTGGTGGTGTAAAATTAACTAAGCCTCCAGCTAAAAAAGTTATACTTGAAGATTGAATATTATTATTTATTTGTAAATTAATATTCACTAATGATCCAGATATGCTTGGATCATTGGGGGAAGTATAAGTAATAACGTAATTACAGCTGCTTTTTGCAGCAATTGTTGCTTTACAGGTTGAATTTTGATTATCTACAATTGCTGATCCATAATTTGGAGTAACGCTTATAGATGGAGATAATTGTTGGGCGTTACTTTCAGAATTTATTACAGTGAAGGTGGCTTGTATTGACTCGTTTAAACCAACTGAATAAGGAAAACGTATTGTATTTTTTATATTTAATCTAGTAAGTTTAGGTACTATAATTAACTTAGTATTTCCTGCAACTATACCAGTTGAAGTATGTGTATAGGCTGTTATTGTAGTTTGTCCAGATTCAATTGCAGTTGCAATATTGTGATTCATTGTTGCTTTAGAATTATCAGAAGAGCTCCAGCTTTCTATTTGATTGGTTATATCTTTAGATTCACCATTAACATAATAACCATATGCAATATAGGCTTGTGTTGTACCTATGTTGATAGTTTTATTTGCAGGGGATAGCGATATTGATATTAAAGTATTACCAGGAGGCTGTGAAACACTACCGCCGCCACCGCCACCGCCGCAGCTGGCAATCGATAACGCTAAAATTAACATTAGTATGCTAATTAAATATTTAGAGAGAGATTTAAGCATTGTAATGACCTTTCTATTTGCTGAATAAATTAGTATAATATTAAAATTTTGTTAATTGAAATTTTAATATTAATGTAATATTTCTTAATTACACTCCATGTCAAAATTATAACATGTATTTCATCTTACTTTCTACTTAATAAATAAGCCAATATATATTGACCCTAAATGCTCACGTTTATATTCAGTCAAATAAATTTATGCTAATATATTAATATAAAAAAGCAATCAAAAAATTTGTTAAGAGGCAGGTAATAATTGTAATTTGAGAAAAGACAATTGTATGTTTCTTTTTATAAAAAAGAGGTTGGTAAATTACTAACCTCTTTAAAAAGAAAAATATTATTAACCAGGGAATTGTAAAGTAAACAGGTATGAAGGGTTTGTATTAGAAGCTTGTATCTGTTTACAAAATTGTCCACTTTCTGCATGCCCACCTAATGTATCATTGCAAGAATTTATCATTTCTGCGGTTAATCTATCTCTATCTTGGTTGCTGTTACTTAAAGTAAGTCCACTTACTGTGAAAGATGCAGTTAGTGGAGACCCAGCAGGGAAAGCTCCAACTGGTTGTAGTGTTTTACCTGTAATTGTAACAGTACAAGATGTGCTACCGCTTGCTTGATTGTAATAAATGAATGGTGTTAGATATGGATTAATTACTGATAATCCACCAGTTTGTGGGAAACTTGTATCTGTACCAATTACTTGGTTACCACAAAAGCTAGCTTTGTGATAAGCAAAAACTGTCGGAGGTCCAAAAGTAGCTATAACAGTTTTTGTACCCGGGAGTATCATTTGTTGATTTTCTTGTGCTGATTTTCCACCAACTTCAATTACAACACCATCACCAGAAGTTTGTACATTGCCAAGTATATCATCAATTGAATAAGCATATACGGATTGGAGTCCTAATTGATCATGAATAAATCCAACCCAAGGATTAAGTTTTTGTCCTTTAGTATCCATTATGCTGTGATACGCATCAATTAAAGGCAAACCGCCATTTGCTGCATCAGGCAATGGAATGCCAAGTGATGATCCTCCACCCGCACATGAACCAAATGATGAAAAACCAACCATATTTGCAATTGCTGATTCTAAAGTTACAGGTGGCGAGCTAGGGCAATTAGCTGTATAATTGCTTTCAAATGCGCGCCAAACGATTAATACACTCTCGTTATTATTGTTTATTTCAGTTTGCCACGCATTTATAATATTTTGTCTGTAATCTAAAGGGCTTGAAGGAGATTCAATCATCCAATGCCCATCTGCATATTGCCTATTATAAACATAGTTAAGGCCATTGCTTGGGATCTGACCCGCAGGCATTTGAGCGTAAGGGACAAATAAAGTTTGTATAGGGCTTGGAAACTTTAAATGCCCCGCTGCTGGAGTTGAAGACATAGTACTTACAACTTGCTGGTCATAGATATATTGTGGCCATAGTCCTTCAGAAGCAGTTAAACTTAAAAAAGGAGTTGCTGCTGCAGATTCTTGGAAAAATTGTATTGAATTTGCACTACCAACCCAACCAAGTGTTTTGTCAGAATAGTCAATTTTTCCAATGGAAATTGGAAGGTATAAGTCATTTACATATGATACGTCATAATCAACAGCTGTCCCATCCCATCTAAAATTGCCTATTCCACCGTCGCTACCAAGTGTGGGTTCTGCTAATTGTGATGGATCATTTGCCGGTAAGCTATTATTTGTGTCATCTTCATAAATAACTGATGGTATATCTTGGCAAGATGCCTTATTATAGACAATAGAATTACAAATTTTAGTGTTTGCTACATGATTATTAAACAAGTTATTATTAAGTAGTGTATCAATTTTACCCATTCTAAGCTTAACTCCTACTGGGTTATCGTAAATATAGAATCTGGTTCCTCTCCATAAATCAAAATACTTGTCCCCGTTAGAATGTGTATTTTTAAATTCCAAATACAGAGGAACAGCAACTTCAGCATATTGTCCTGCCGCAATTCCACTTTCTCCACCTATATACATTCTATAAATTCCACTGGTATAAATCGGGGTTGAAGGTGTATTAAAAAATGCCATAAGCCAAGAGTCGAAATTTGGAGCAAGTTTTCTTGAAGTTTCTAATACTGGATAAATTGTATGTGTTGGATCGCTATTATAGAGAACTACTACCTTTGTAGGGATGCCTATGTTTTGCATATTTGTAGATCCATTAGCGATAAATGTCGTTGTTGAAGCTTCAATTATATTTGATGATCCAGAAGTTACTTGAAGTGCTACATCTACTAATATTCCTGAATTTTGTATATTAGATGGAGAAGTATAAGTAACACTATATACACAACTTTCATGTGGGGCTATTTGTGAACCACAAGTAGTTTGTCCGGAATTAATAACAGCCACACCACCACCATTAACGTGTATGGTAGGTGATGATAGAGTAAATGTATTGCTGTTAGTCAAATTTTCAACAAGGAAAACTCCATTTTGTGACTCTGAAATTGGCATTGAATAAGGTAATTTAGTTGAAGCAGAAATCAATAGTTCGCCAACTGTCAGAACTGCAGGTGTAGATGTAACGCTTTCAAAAGTAGCTCTTATATTGGTGGTTCCTAATCCAACAGATGTTGCTAATCCATCTGATGTAATAGTTGCAACTGAAGTATTAATTGATGTCCATGTCGCAGTATTTGTTACGTTTTGTGTAGTTCCATCCGTAAAATGGGCAATTGCCGTAAACTGCTGATTTGCATTAAGACCAATAGCTGCAGATGGAGGTGTAATAGTTACTGACTCTATTGTAGGAGGGTTTGGTGGATTATTTCCGCCACCTCAACTGCTGCTACTGCCGCTGCAGCTGGCAATTGATATAAATAAAATTAATATTAGCATGCTAATTAAATATTTAGAGAGATATTTGAACATTTTAATGACCTTTCTAAGTATCACTATAAAACACCATGGAATTTTGGTAGTTAAGACTTTAACTACTTTATAAATACTGTATGTATGTAATCCATAAAATCACATTTGTACATGAGCCAAATTATACCATATATTTATATTATATATGTTAATATGTGAATTGTCAATTGATAATTGATGTTATGTTATTTTGAGTTAAATTTTAACTACTATATCGATGGAGAACTTATTGTGAATTACAAGGTTATTGAAGAACTAGAAAATCCTGCAAATAATCGAATCTTATTGGGTTTAGATAGAATTAAAGAGATACTCTTGCTATTAGGTAATCCTCAGAATAGTTATAAGGTAGTACACATAACTGGTACTAATGGCAAAGGTTCTACAGCTGCTTTTATTGAGTGTGGTTTAATTCATGCTGGATATAAAGTAGGGAAGTATACTAGCCCACATATTAATAAAATTAATGAGAATATTTCACTAAATGGTAATGTGATTGCAGATGATGATTTAGAAAGATTATTTTTTCAGGTGAAGGCCGTACAAAATCAACATAATATTGAGTTATCACCATTTGAACTCCTAACAGTTATTATGTTTTGTTATTTTAAAGAACAATTAATCGATTATTTAGTCTTAGAAGTCGGGATGGGTGGGGCAAATGATGCAACCAATGTGATTGATGAACCTTTATGTGTAGTAATCACCAATATTTCATTAGAGCATACTAATTGGTTTGGTAGTAGTTTAATGGATATTGCTAATGAAAAATCTGGAATTATTAAATCTGATATTCCGGTTATTATTGCTGATTCATCTCATGAGCTACAATTAGCAATTTGTAATAAGTCACCGAATATTACAAATGTGTTGGAGAAATATGATGCTATTATTGAACTTGATTTTGACAATTTTAGAACAAATTTGACCTTTAATGAAAGAATAGAAGTTCAAAAGTTGGTTTATGAAAAAAATGATATAAGTGACAGTGCTATTGTAAGTCAAGCTAGTAAAAGAAAGTTTTCCTATCAATTGAGTTTATTTGGTAAGTTTCAGGCTTATAATTTTTTATGTGCCTATGAGGTATTCAATTTTTTAGGAATTTCAGAATCAGCTATAAAATATGCAGCACAAAATACTTTAAATGGTGGTAGATTGCAATTGATTAGTAAAAATCCCAATGTATTGATTGATGCAACACACAATGAAGCTGGTGCTAAGGTTTTATATGAAAGCCTTACAGAACATTATCACTGTCAAGATATTGTTATTGTTACTTCAATACTTGCTGATAAAAATATCAAATCCATGCTAACTTATTTTGGTAAAATTGCCAACTGTATTATTTGTACATCAATTAATAATACTTCACGTGGAATGTCTGCTCAAGATTTATATGAAAAAGCTTTAGAATATAGTTTGAACAAAGTTACAAAAATATACACTATAGATAATCCGATTGAAGCTTTGGAGTTTGCAAAAAAGTTGTCTAAAAAACATATTTTAATTACTGGTTCATTATATTTACTCAAATATTATACAGAAAATGGTGCTGTTGAAAACTGGAGAAACCACAAAAGATACTAAAAAACTTATAAAGTCTAATTAGAAAAATAATGACACAATAATGTAAAAAACAATTGATTATTTGTAAATTTTTTTAGCCTTGATGTTGAGGTTTATTTGGTAAAAAATCATTTTTGGGAAATTTGATAAGGGGCTTACTTTAAATTTTAATTAACTAATTATACTTTTGAGGTTATAAAGTGCTTAATATTGCTGTAATTGGAAGTTCAGGGACCATAGGAAAAGTTTTTATCAAAACACTAAATGTAATTTTTCCTAATGCAGAAATTAATGCTTTTGGAAGAGTGGTAGAGAAAAATACTCTTAATAATGTTAAGTTACATCAAATTAATTATAATGATGAGACTTCTATTGCAAATGCTGCAGAGATATCAGCTTTAACAGGACCTCTTGATCTTGTAATTGTTGCAACAGGAGTGCTACATGATGGTCAAGTAAAGCCAGAAAAATCGATTCAAGATATTTCATTTTTTAAATTTCAGTATCTTTTTGCTGCTAACACTATTTTTCCTGCTTTAATAGCAAAATATTTTTTGCCTAAATTAGCCAGAGATAGACAGTCAGTTTTTGCCGCATTATCTGCAAGAATAGGTAGTATTTCAGATAATAGCTTAGGTGGGTGGTATAGTTATCGTGCTTCAAAGGCTGCACTTAATATGGTAATTAAGAATTTAGCGATTGAAATGAAAGTGCGTAATAAGCAAGCTATTATTGTAGGTCTTCATCCAGGTACAGTAGATAGTAAATTATCTCAACCATTTCAAACAAGTGTTCCCAAAGGTAAACTTTTCACACCTGAATATGCAGTAGATAAGATGATTTGTGTATTAAATGGATTAACTCTAAAAGATAGTGGAAAATGCTTTGCATGGGATGGTAGTGAAATTTTACCGTGATTTTGAAATAATATAATTATTTGGAGATTAAAGAGATCTATTTAAAAATGGAGATGCTATTATGAGGGAAGAACTAGTTATTTTCTGGTTCAGACAAGATTTGCGTTTATCTGATAATCCTGGTCTTTTTGAAGCTACCCAGCATGGTAAAGTATTACCTATTTATATACTTGATAATGATAATTCAGATAAATATAAAATGGGTGGGGCAAGCAAATTGTGGCTTCATCATTCACTTAATGCCCTAAATCAAAGTTTAAACTTGAATCTATCCTTATATTGTGGGGATCCGCTTACAATATTATTAAAGTTATGCTTAAAATATAATATTAAGCGGATCTTTTGGAATCGCTGTTATGAACATTGGCGTATTAACCGTGATAAGGAGATTAAGGAAACTCTTTTAAAACGTGGGATTGATGTCAAGAGTTATAATGGTTCATTATTATGGGAACCTTGGCTTATCAAGAAAAATGATGGGGCTCCATATAAAGTGTTTACTCCTTTTTATTATAAAGGTTGTTTGAATGCCATTTCTCCACGCGATCCATTATCTAAGCCTGATGCTCTCGTTTTTTATAAAGACAACCATTATTCTGTGACAATTAATGATCTTAAGTTATTGTCTAAAGTCGGTTGGAGTAAAAAAATAGCAAAATATTGGTCATTTGGTGAAGCTGCAGCACAAGATTCATTATCCAGGTTCTTAAATCATGGAATAAATAACTATAAAGAAGGGCGAAATTATCCAGCTAAATCATTTATATCAAAGTTATCACCTTATCTTCATTTTGGTGAAATTTCACCTAATCAAGTCTGGTATGCTGTGAGGCAGCTTGGTGATAATTTTAATATAGAAAGTTTTTGTAGTGAATTAGGCTGGCGGGAATTTTCATATAGCCAGCTTTATTACAATCCACACTTAGCAAATAAGAATTTACAAAAGAAATTTGATGACTTTCCTTGGCAACATAATCCAGAAAAGCTCATCGCATGGCAAAAAGGTCAAACAGGAATTCCCATGGTTGATGCAGGAATGAGAGAATTATGGGAAACTGGTTATATGCATAACCGAGTAAGAATGATTGTTGGATCATTTTTAGTAAAAAATTTATTGATAAACTGGCAGCATGGTGAAAGATGGTTTTGGGATTGTTTAGTGGATGCAGATTTGGCAAGTAATAGTGCTAGCTGGCAATGGGTTGCTGGTTGTGGTGCAGATGCAGCCCCGTATTTCAGAGTTTTTAATCCGGTTACCCAGGGGCAAAAATTTGATCCTGACGGCGAGTATATTCGTCACTATGTGCCAGAGTTAAAAAATTTACCTAATCAATACTTATTTAGTCCTTGGGAAGCACCGCAAATGATCTTAAATGCTGCAGGTGTTGAATTAGGTGTAAATTACCCTAAACCAATAGTAAATCTTTCATTATCAAGAGAGCTTGCAATAAAAGCTTTTGCTTCTTTGAAAAATACTAATAATCATGATTTAGAATAGTAAAACTTCAATAATTAAAATCTTTAATTACATAAGCGTAAGGTTTATTATCGATATTTTTAGACCAAATTTAAAGATAAACCAAAGTTAACTTGATAATTTGATATGAAATAAAAAATTATTTATTATTTTAAATTATTTCTAAAATTGATTTTGCAAGTCTGCAACTGCTTAGGAATGCAGACTCAATATCTCCATTAATACACCAATCGCCACATGCAGCAAGTTTATGTAAACTATCCACCATTATTATTGGATTATTTTGTTTTATAGAATTTGTTGCATATCGCCAACGGTGAAGATCTTTATATATCGCTGAGTTAACATTATAGCCAATTATTGAGCTAGTCTCATTACATAAAAATTGGATAAGATCTTCCCGATTTTGTTCTAAGTGGTATTCAGCCCATTTATTTGTGGAATTTACAACTAGTGAAAAAGAATTGCTTCTTCCAGGTTTTGAGCTATTAACTGAAATCGAACTGATATTGGCATTATCTATAAGAGCAACATCAAAATCAAGAGGTAATGAATCCTTAAATCCTAACATTAAAACAAAGCAACTATCCATAGTTATAGCATTTATTTCAGCAGAATATTTATATGTATCAGGCATCAATTCGATTGTTTGTATAGGAGGAGCAGTCGAAATTACCCAGTCAAAACTTCCTAGGAATTTATTGTTTTCATCAAATAAGTCCCAATATTTATTATGTATAATACTTCCTACTTTTGTATTAAGTCTTAACTCAAGATTATTTGATAAATATTTAACCAGAGCGTTCATACCCGGAACAGCAACATAATATGGTTGATCTTGACCATATATAGATCTATCAATTATTTTATTATTTTCAAATTTAACTAATTTAGGGTTCCAAGATTGTACAATGCCAATTTTAACCATTGGCTCAATAAATGTATTAAATTCTTTTGTGTTAACCGTAAAATATTGAGCACCATGATCAAAAGTGAAATTTTCTGAACGTCGAGTAGACATTCGTCCCCCCACCCCACGAGCTTTTTCAAAAATAGTAATATTAGCATAATTTTTTAACATTTCAGCAATTGTCAAGCCGGATAATCCACTACCTATAACAGCAATATTTATCACTACTACCCCCTCTCACCATTTGTTTAAAAATTTTGTTAATACTAAATATTTTGGTTATAAAGTTTATTTGAATTTCTAGCTTGATTAATTGAGTTTACTAGTATATTGGTTTCAATATAAATACGATCAATTAGGTTATGAATAAATACCACGTCATGATGAGTATTTGATAGGTTGCTGATGTTAACAATCTGATTAATCAAATCAAGATTATATTGCTTATTTTGGATAACCTTAAATAGATTGGTATAATAATTTTGCAATTTTGTGAGTTTGCATACTATATCTTTATCATCTAAAATGCCAATATAAGCTTCTGATTGAAAAAGCACGGTTATAATTCGATAAATCCTTCTAATTGCACGTAATGCATCTAAATAGTAAAGTCTCTTTTGTGACTTGCCCTCATATTTAATTTCATCGATGCTTTTTACTAGATTGCTAAGTTCGGCTAGAATCCCAGCCTCTATTTTATCAAAATGTTGTTGAATAATTTTTTTATCATTATTTTGTTCAAGTAATATTTCCATTGTATCTCGTAATTTGGTAATTGATGAATAAATCAATTTTAACGTAACTTTTTCAGCACTTTGAGGGAAAAATACTAAAGTAACTATTAAAGCAATAATAATTCCAAGTAGAATATTACCAATGCGATAGAGTGCTATGCCCATTTCACTATTACCAACTAAGATCATGGCTAGAGTCGCTAAGCCGAGAACACCAATATAACTTTGCTTTTGATTAATAAATATATATGAATAAACCAGTGAAGTTAATAAAATAGCAATACTATTTGCCAGCTCATTATTTTTGAAAATAAATAAGGTTAGGAAGCCAACTGTACCTCCACTTATAGTGGCCATTAAGCGCAAGAATCCTTTATAGAAAGTTGCTCCAATAGTCGCTTGATCAAAAAGCACTACATAAATTGTAATAAAAACCCAAGCATAATGTGGCTCTTTATAATAAATATAAATTAATTCAGCAATAAGAGTAGCTAGAACAATACGCAGAGAACGAATTAACTTTTCATTATAATATTTCATAGCACTTTTTCTAAATCATAACAAACCAAAATGAGCAGCATATAGCGATAATTATAAAGTATAAATTTTATAATTATTTTCTGGTAATTTCGATTAAGATTTTAGTAATTTGGTTTTTAATGTCTCCATCAACAACCCCTTTGATCATGAAATCTAATTGGCTTAGCATTTTTAATATATTAATTAAACTTTTGTAGCTAATCCTATTAAGAGCACTTGGGAAAAATTTTGTAGAGTCCCCCCATACACCTGCTTCACGCATACATTGATTAATATTGCTATTAGCCCTGAGCTTTGATTTTATTTTTAGTAATTTTTTTACATCTTCACTAAAAATCCAATTAATAAGAATAGCATCTTCAGTTTTATTATATATATTATCTAGCATTGATATACTGGTTTCTAGATTCCCAGACAAGTAGGCATTGGATAATTGATATATATTATATTTTGCATTATCATTGGTATTATTTTGGATATCTGTGTAGTCTATTCTAGTTCCGCTAGGGTAATAGAGAATAAGGGTATTAAGTTCTTGTAGTAATTGTGTAATATTTGACTCATTTTGACTAATAAGTATTTTCAGGGCATCCGGCGCTATACTTAAACTGTTTTGCTCTAAAATATGATTAATTAGTGGTATGATGCTACTTTCGTTTAGCATAATAACATTTCCACTATGTGTATCAAATTCTTTAAGCCAATTTGCTTTCAACTCGTTCTTATTTAATAAATCGCAAGTTATAACGAGTGTATTACTATTAGATAAATCTTTATATAATTTGGAAAAGCACTCCTGATGTTCTTCTTTGGGTTTAGTTTTATAATTTAATTCAATATAGTTTATTTCATCAAAAAGAGATGGACTACGTATTATATCTAAGACTTGGTCAAAATTAAAATAACGATCAATATCAAATTTATATGTTTTGATTTGATTAAAATTTGCTTCAAGAGTAGTGTCTATTTTTGTTAATTTGCCTTTAATAAAATTAGTACAGAAGGCTTTTACTGCAGTATATTCTTCACTTGCATGAATTAGAAATAGGTGTGGGATATCATGATTGTCTAATTTGAAAAAATTATCTAGAGTAAGATTCATTTTGCACAGTCGGTTTATAATATTTAAAATAAACTAATCTACGTATAAGTTGATTTGTTGCAGCTTCATGTAAGTTTTCCCAAAGTTGGGCCTCATTTTGATTAGCAGAAAGAATTTGGCTATCATTATAGTTCATTACTGAATTAACTGATATATGTATACTATCACCTAACTGTTCGTAATTTTGTATAACTTTTGCATCAACTTGATATGTTAAATTATATGCGGCAATTCTACCTGCTGCATTAAATCTCTGTGGGTCTCTACTGGTTTGTTCATTATCTAATTGTATTGTAACGGTGTCTTTACCTGGTTTATTTACTATCGTTGCTGAATTCTGAGTTTTAATTGCACTATTTAAATTTCTACAAAGTATAGTTGTATCACACTGTAAATACACTTTAGAAAATGGAAATTTATAACTTCCACTTAAGCCACGTAGATGAAAACCACAGGAATTAATTAATAAACTTGTAATTATAAAAATAGTATATAAGACTAGTTTATTTTTATTCATTACAAAGCCATGTTGTTATTTGAATGTATATGAATTAGTTTTTCATTATTCAAAAATGTAATAAAACCATCAATTGACTGATTACAAATTTGATAGACTTCTTCAAAATCAGTATCTAAACCATAGTATGGATCTAATATATTAAAATCAGTTTTATTATTATCAAAACTGCGTAAGAGAAATACTCTTTTACTATCATGGTTTTTATTATTTGATAGGTTCATAATATCTTCATAATTGAGATGATCCATAGCCAAAATATAATTATATCTAGTAAAGTCTTCCATAATAAATTGTCGAGCTTTATGTTTTAGAGTAATACCATGCTTATTCAATACATTTGTGCTACGTGGATCTGGATCACTATTTAAATGAAATGCAGAGGTACCTGCCGAATCTATTTCAAAAGAACTGGTTAAATTTAAATTTCTTATTTTATTTTCAAAAATTCCTTGTGCAATAGGTGATCTACAAATATTGCCAAGGCACACAAAAAGTACATTTATTGTTTTCATAAAATGAAATGCTAATTAGTAGTATCAAGTAATTATTCTATCAGAAAATTATCTGAGTAATAAAAATTTTGTGTAATTGTTAATTATTGTATAATATAGGGCCAACTATAAATATACTCATAGTCTTTCAATTCTGGACTTTGTTATTCCTTATAAAACGCTCTTTATAAAGCATATAATCCATGTCGTCGCGTTTTATATCGTCATTTCTGCTCCAGAATTGAAATAATTCGAGCATATATTAAAATTTTAAATGTATTGCGATGATTAATGTTAGTTGCAATTAAATAAGAAAGATGAATATGAATATTATATCAAGTGACATTAACAACAAAATAATGGATATAACCAATTTTATTTTATCTAAATCTGATCATAAAGCTGAATTTGGACTTATTTTAGGAAGCGGCCTTGGTGAATCATTAGCAAACACTGTAGAAGACAAAACTGTTATTCCATATAAAGATATTCCACATTTACCTAATAGTACAGCACCAGGACATGCTGGAAATTTAATATTAGGTAAGTTAGGCGGCAGAAATTTTATAATAATGCAAGGTCGGCTACATATTTATGAAGGGCATTCCCCAGCAGATGCTACATTATTAATCCGAGCAATGAAATTACTTGGTGTTGAAAAATTATTTATAACATGTGCCGCTGGTGGTTTAAATGGTTCATTTAACGTTGGTGATATAATGCTTATTACTGACCATATTAATTTTAGTGGAACAAATCCTCTAATCGGAGAAAATTTAAATAATTTTGGAGCAAGATTCCCTTCAATGTTTGATATATATACTCCAGAATTACAAGAAATAGCATATCAGGCGGCAAAAAATATAAATATAAATTTATGTCGAGGTGTATACGCTTCTATATTAGGTCCGCTTTATGCTACAAGGGCTGAATTGCAGTTCTTGATTAATAACCATTGCGATGCAATTGGTATGTCTGTTGTACAAGAAGCAATTGTTGCTGCTCATTCAGGTATGCAAATATTAGGTTTAGCTGCTATAACTGATATGGCGCTACCTTATAGTGTACATCATGCAACCCAGGATGATGTACTTAATGCTGCCTACAATAATCAAACAAAATTTAAGTTTTTGATACTAGAAATCATAAATAAATTATATGAGTATGGTCTTGTTCACACAGTAAAAAATAGAAAGCAAACAAAGGTTAGGGTTAATCAATGAACAATAGCATAGCAGATTTAATGCCTAGTGCAGTATGGGGTTATTTTGACCAGATTTGTAAAATACCTAGGCCATCTAAAAAAGAAGATCAAATTAGACAATTTATAGTTTATGAAGCACGTGCACTTGGTTTAGAATATATAATAACTGAGATAGGTAATGTGGTTATAAATAAACCAGCATTTAGCGGTATGGAAAACTGTAAAAAAATTACTATACAAGTACATATGGATATGGTACCTGCTAAATTACAGAGTTCTTCACATAATTTTGAAACGGATCCTATTAAGGCATATATCGATGGACAGTGGGTTACTGCAGATGGTACTACGCTTGGGGCAGATAATGGAATTGGTATTGCATTTGCTTTAGCTATTTTAAAATCCAAAGATATTAAGCATGGACCATTAGAGATTTTAGCCACAACAGATGAAGAAGCTGGTATGACTGGAGCATTTGGTTTAAATCATGGTGAAATTAGTGGAGATATTCTGTTAAACTTAGATTCTGAAAACGACACAGAAGTTTGTATTGGTTGTGCAGGTGGTATTAATACCGAGATAAAGTTACCAATAAAAAAGGTTAATTATGATAAGGTAGGGAAAATCGCACTAAAAGTTGCATTGGATGGGCTTTATAGTGGACATTCGGGGGTTGATATTCATTTAGGTCGAGCTAATGCAATTAAAGAAATTGCAAATTTAATGTATAGTTTGCAACAAATAGTCTCATTTGATTTATGTCATATAAGTGGGGGGAAATTAAGAAATGTAATTCCTGCTTATTGTGAGATAATTATTATTGTAGAAAATAAAGATAAAGATGCTTTAATTAAGTTTATTAAAAGTTTTGAAGCAGATTTAAAACATGAATATGTTAAAACTGAATCCCGGCTTAAATTAACAGTAAGTGATATTCAATTGCCTGATACTATAATTGAAACCCAAACTGTTCATAATCTAATTTTAGCCTTAAAATCTTGCTTTAATGGTATGCTAGAAATGAATTGGGAACTTAATATTCCACAGACTTCGTCCAATTTAGGTGTGATTAAGAGTGTTAATAATGAAATAGAAATAATTTCATTACAAAGAAGCCCAGATGCTTTTGCTAAGAAAAATCTTGCAAAGCAAGTTGCTGCACCTTTCGAATTAATTGGTGCTAAAACTTTTTATAGTGGAGAGTATCCAGGATGGTTACCTAATCTATCAAGTGAGATGTTGGGAGTTGTAACTAAGGGTTATAAAGAAATTTTTAGCCAAGAAGTAAAAGTTTCAGCAACCCATGGTGGTTTAGAGTGTGGGCTTATTTTAGATAAATATTCTAAAATGGATGCAGTGTCGATTGGCCCAACCATCTGTGATCCACACTCTGCAAATGAAAGAGTTAGTATAAAATCTGTGGATAAGATCTGGACTTTATTGCAAAATATTTTATCCAATACTCCACGAAAGTAGGATAATATGACTAATAAAAGAATGGATTGGAAGAAATTACTTTGTAAAGACAAACTTTTTCCATCTTCAATTCGTGTAAATGATGATAATGATCGTAGCGAATTTGAGCGTGACCTTAACAAAATTACTTTTTCTCCTTTTTTCCGAAATCTACAAAATAAAACGCAACTATTCCCAAAACCAGAAAGCGCATTTATTCATAGTAGGCTTACTCATTCTTTAGAAGTATCCTCTGTAGGTAGATCTATTGCAAATTTAGTTGCTAAGAAAATTATTGCAAATAAACTTGAAGATAGCCTACCAGAAAATTTTAGTCGTGATTTATCTGATATTGTAGGTGCTGCATGTTTACTCCATGATGTAGGTAATCCGCCATTTGGACATTCTGGGGAAGATGCAATATCAAGCTTTTTTAAAGAAAATTCTTTAGTGCTTAGCAATTTAATGGATCAAAATTTGGTAGAACAGTTGTCACATTTTGATGGTAATGCTCAAGTAGTTAGGATAATTAGAACCTCACACAATTTAAATGTAACTTTAGCAACAATTGCAAGTGTTATTAAATATCCGACTGTATTTAATTTAAATAGTGTATATAAGGCAAAACACAGCATCTTTAATTCTGAACTAGGGGTTTTAAAAAGAGTAGTTGAGTATTGTGGGTTGATTAAATTAGAATCGCAAGAATATTGTAGGCATCCGCTAGTATTTTTGGTTGAGGCTGCAGATGATATTTGTTATAAGTTACTGGACTTAGAGGATGCACATAAGATTGGGTTAATAAGTTTTAATGATGCTTATAATTTATTAATTGAAATTATTATAAAAAAGAATAAAGATGCTCAGTTTATACAAGATACTTTAAAAAATCTAACTATTGTAGATAAATTTGCCAAAATAAGATCATATGCATTAAATATACTGATAGGTGAAGTTGTTGATAAATTCATTTATTACTATGAAGATATCATGACGGGTGATTATACTAGAATGATTCAAAATCATAAATTATTAGGATTAATTGATTTATTAATTTTAGAAGACACACCTTTAAGCTCATCGCTAAAAGAAATTGCCAAGTATGTGGCTAATCATGCGTATTCCTATCAACCTTTATTAGAGATAGAGCTAGCTGGGTATGAAATTTTAAATTACTTATTAGATCAATTTACATTTGCTACTTTAGAAGAAAATCAAAACTCAAAACGTTCAGTAAAATTATTAAAATTACTCCCAGAACGATACGAATCAGATAGTGATGATCCTGGAGAACGGTTGATGCAAGCGACTGACTATATTTCTGGACTAACAGATAAAATGGCATTAAGTTTATATCGTAAGCTTAAGGGTATTGATTTAGCTGATTTACCGTCAGCGAATATTCCAATTTTTCACGGCTAACTTTTGATACAGCAAACCATATAATTGATATCTACATTGTTACTAATACTAGCACTACTATTTAGTGGATTATATTGTATTCCTTTAATATCAACTAAGGTTAAATTATATTTGCTTAATATTTTGTAGAATTCTGCAGGGCGAATAAACTTTTCATAACTATGTGTTCCTTTAGGAAGTAACTGCAATATATATTCTGCAGCAATTACTCCTAGGGCATAGCTTTTTAGTGTTCTATTTATTGTTGAAAAAAATGCATACCCACCTGGTTTTAATAGCTTTGCACAATTTGCAATAATAATTTCAGGGTCAATAACATGTTCAAGCATTTCCATACATGAAACAATATCAAAACTTTCTGGCATATTACTAGCGACAGCTTCAACATTAATACATTGATAATCAATATTAAGGCCGCTTTCATATAAATGTAACTTGGCTACTTCTATTGCTTGTTCTGCTAAATCAATTGCTGTAACATTTGCTTTACAATGAGCTAAGCTTTCAGATAGTATTCCACCACCACATCCAACATCAATGACATTTTTTCCTGATAATTCAATATGCTTTTGGATAAATTGTAAGCGTAATGGATTAATATGATGCAAAGTTTTAAATTTACCATCTATATCCCACCATTCATGAGATAAATTATTAAACTTATTTATTTCCTGTGCATCATAATGCATGTTAAAAACCATCCTGGTTATTTGAATTTGAGTTATTTTGCGACAATCTTCTACTTATTAAATTTAAGAAATCATCACCAAATTTATTCATTTTATTATTAAGACTATTAACTTCCGCAGTAAACTTATTATAAAAAATATAAGCAGGTATGGCAACAAATAATCCAATTGCTGTTGCAACTAAAGCTTCAGCAATGCCTGGTGCAACAGTTGCTAATGTTGCTTGTCCTTGAGTTCCTAAACCAATGAATGCATGCATAATACCCCATACCGTACCTAGAAGTCCAATATATGGGCTTACTGAGCCGAAAGTTGCAAGAGTTGATAAGCTTTGTTCATATCGATCAATTTCAGATTCAACTGTTGAAGAAAGGGTTCTTTCGATGTTTAATAAAATGACATTTGGGTTAGTAGTACCTTGCTTATTAAGTTTATTATATTCATTTATTCCATTATAGAAAAGTGCAGCAACCGAATGTTTATCAGCTTTACCACTAATATCAGTATAAAGAGTAGCTACATTATTTGTGTTGGCAAATTTGCGTAAGAATGATCTTGTATCAAGTTTAGCTTTAGCAAAAAATGCCCACTTGCTAAAAATAATTCCCCATGAAAATATTGAAAATACTATTAATAGACCAATTACTATTTGAACTACTATACTAGCATTTAGAATTAACTGAATTATTGAAATTTCTTGTCCCATAGTTTCCTCTATTAAAACTTTATTTGTAACTGCTCACTCTGCATCTGCAATAAAATTTCACAAATCGAGTAATGTCATTGAAATCATAACTAAGCTAAGCAATCTCGATAGTTAAATATAACATTGAGTTTGATAGGCTAATTTGTAATTTTGGCATTATCTGCTATATCAGTACGATATTGCATACCTTCGAATTTAATTTGTTTAATTGCATTATAAGCTTTAGTTTGTGCGTTTTTTATATTTTCATCTAAAGCTACTACGCATAATACTCTTCCGCCAGATGTATATAGCTTTTCATCTCTTGATTGTGTTCCGGCATGAAAGATCTTTACATTTTTATCGTCAATACTGTCTAAGCCAGATATTATATCATTATTACGTACATTAGATGGATAACCATATGCAGCAAGCACTATCCCTACTGCAAAATCATTTTTCCATTTTGCTTCAATTTGATCTAGGCGTTTAGTTAATCCGTATTTGATTAATTCCACCAAATCAGAATCTAAACGCATTAAAATCGGTTGTGTTTCTGGATCACCAAATCTGCAGTTAAATTCTAAAGTCTTTGGATTGCCATTTTTATCAATCATTAAACCTGCATATAAAAATCCAGAATATTCATGACCTTCATTTCGCATACCATCTATAACTGGCTGAATAATTTCATTAATTACACGATCATGTAGCGTGCTATTAACTATTGGAGCAGGGGAGTATGCACCCATTCCTCCTGTATTAGGCCCCAAATCACCATCAAGTAAGCGTTTATGATCTTGCGAACTTGCCATAGCCAGGATATTATTTCCATCAATCATTACGATAAAGCTTGCTTCAACTCCATCGAGAAATTCTTCAATCACAACCTTATTATCAGATTTACCAAAGATATTATTATTGAATATATCTTTAATAAATAGAACTGCTTCATCAATAGTATTTGCAACCAAAACTCCTTTACCAGCAGCTAAACCATCTGCTTTAATTACAATTGGTGTATTTTGGGTATTTACATAATCAATAGCTTCATTTTGATTATCAAATACCTTATATGCCGCAGTTGGGATATTATATTTGATCATAAAATCTTTAGCAAAAGCTTTTGAACTTTCTAGTTGTGCACAGAATTTGGTTGGCCCCCATATTTTTAAATTATTTGATCTAAATGCATCAACAATTCCATCAGCTAACGGTGCCTCAGGACCAACTACAGTAAAGCTAATATCATTATTTTTTGCAAAATTAATAAGTTCAGATATATTTGTGATATCAATATTTTTGACTTTATTTTCTTTAGATGTCCCGCCATTACCTGGAGCTACAAATACTTGATCGCAATTTTTAGATTGTGCTAATTTCCATGCTAGTGCATGTTCACGTCCACCAGAGCCAATAACTAGTATTTTCATTTTTACACCATGGATTCAGGACGTACCCAAGTATCAAACTCTTCCGCAGTAACATAGCTAAGTGCCATTGCTGCTTCTTTGAGAGTGGTTCCTTCCTTATGCGCTTTTTTTGCAATCTTCGCTGCTTTATCATACCCAATATGAGTATTTAGAGCTGTAACTAACATAAGGGACTTATCCAATAATTCGCTAATTCGTTCTTTATTTGGTTCTATTCCGGTAGCACAGTGAGCATTAAAACTTAAAATTCCATCAGATAGTAGACGAGCACTTTGTAAAAAATTATGGATAATCATTGGCTTGAATACATTTAATTCAAAATTACCCATAGATCCACCTACATTAATTGCTACATCATTACCAATTACTTGTGCTGCAAGCATAGTTAATGCCTCACATTGAGTTGGGTTTACTTTTCCTGGCATGATAGAGCTTCCTGGTTCATTTTCAGGAATAATAAGTTCCCCGATACCACAACGAGGACCGCTAGATAAAAACCTTACATCATTGGCAATTTTCATAAGGCTACATGCTAATGTTTTTAGTGCCCCATGTGCATTAACTAGTGCATCATTTGCTGCTAATGCTTCAAACTTATTAGGCGCAGACACAAATGGTAGTTCAGTTAACTGTGCTATTTGCTTTGCAGCTTTTTCTGCATATTGTGGATGAGTATTTAAGCCTGTACCAACAGCTGTTCCACCTAAAGCCAACTCATATAAATGATCTAATGAGCTTTCCATATGCTTAAGTCCATGTTTTAGTTGCGCAGCCCATCCAGATATCTCTTGCCCTAAGGTTAGCGGAGTAGCATCTTGCAAATGGGTTCTACCGATTTTAATAATATCCTTAAATTCATTGCTTTTCTTGTCTAATGTTGCAATTAAAATTTTTATAGACGGGATTAATTTATTTTTTAGATAAGCAGCAGCAGCAATACTCATAGCTGTTGGAAAGGTATCATTTGAAGATTGGCTTTTATTCACGTCATCATTAGGATGTACTTTGCGGTTTTCACCTAAATCCCCACCTAGAATTAAACTTGCACGATTTGCAATTACTTCATTTAAATTCATGTTAGTCTGAGTGCCTGATCCTGTTTGCCAAATTGCTAAGGGAAATTCATCTTTATGTTGTTGATTTATAATCTCATCACAAGCTTTTATAATAGCATCTGCTTTATTTTTATCTAAAAGTCCTAATTCAGAATTAACTATTGCTGATGCTTTTTTCACAATAGCAAATGCAGAAATTAAATTTTCAGGCATTTTTTCTGTAGAGATTTTAAAATGCTCTAATGACCTTTGAGTTTGCGCCCCCCACAACTTATCAGCAGGCACATTTATTGGTCCAAATGTATCATGTTCAACACGAGTTGTTGTCATATTATATTTCCTAAATTAAATTATCTATTTTATAAGCACATATTATATCATTTAATGATATACCATCTATATCGTGAGTTGAAAATTCAATTTCACAATAGTTAAATCCTATCTTCATATCAGGGTGATGAATCTCTTTTTCACAAATGTAGGCAACAGCATTAGTAAAAAACATAGTCTGTTTAAAATTTTTAAAATCAAATTTTCTATAAATAGTATTTTTAGTTTTATTATGAGACCACTGTCTTAAATAGTCTTTTAAATACATACTAATCTGCTCTTCAGATAATTTTTCAATATTCTTAGGACTTTGACAACTCATATTTAATATGTCCATATTAGGCCTCATATAAAATTATTATTTTTCGAGTTGATCTATACTCAAAGTATTTCAATTCTGGATGCGAAATGACGCTATAAAACGCGACGACATGGACTATATGCTCCATGAGGAGCGTTTTATAAGGAATGACAAAGCCCAGGATTGAAAGACGATGAGTAGTATATTAATAGTGTATCCATTCAGAACTTACATCATCCAGATGGTTAGTGTCCGGGGTATAACCTTTTACATATGGTTTAATTAGCCTGGTAGAAACCAACTGATAAAGTGGAATTGTTGCATAATCATTTAAGGCAATTTGTAGCGCTTTATTATATGCATTTACACTTTGTTGTGTAGTAGTTGCGTTCATTGCTTCTTTAATATATTTATCATATTCTGGATTGCAATATTTTGAGCTATTTTCTAATGCATGGCATACATACATTTGAGTGTATGTAGTAACTCCATTATAGTCAGCAAACCATCTATCAGCAGCTATTTGGTAGTCACCTTTTTGTAATGCTTGTAAAAACGTTTTCCAGTCTTGATTCTGAATGGTTACATTAGCCCCTAATACAGCTTTCCACATTGATGCGATAGCTAATGCAACTTTTTTCTTTTCATCATCAGTAGAATAAGTTATAACTAACTTTAAAGGATTATTAGCGCTATAACCGGCTTCTTTATATAATTGTTTAGCTAATGCTATTTGTTTAGTTCTTGGATCATTTACCCACGGATAAGTAACCTTAGAATATTTACCACCATCTATTGAATGGGTAACTATTGAATAGCTTGGAATAACTCCTGTTCCTAAAACTTCTTTTGCTAAAGCAACCCTATCAATTGCCAAACTCAATGCTTCACGAGTTTTAGGGTTTTTAAATTCTGGATGTAACATGTTAAGATCGTAATATACTAACCCTTCTAATGGAGTTACATGTAATTGATTTTTATATTCTTTACGTATTTCTTTGAATTGATCTACAGGAACTGTCCATGTGATCTCTAAATCACCTGATTTATATTTGGATAAGGAACCATTACTGTCAACTAAAGGAAAAAATTTCACTTGATTAATAGATACATTCTTTGCATTGTAATAAAAAGGATTTTTTTCTTCTAATAAATAACCATTTATTACGTGTTCTTTCAACTTATATGCCCCAGAAGTTACAAGATTCTCTGCTTTTGTCCATTTTTTGTTATGTTTTTGTACAGCTTTTCTTGAAATGACACTAAAAGGAGATAGAGTTAATTTGGCTAAAATATCCTTATCCGGATAAATAAGAGTCAATCTAACTGTTTTATCGTCAATAGCATCTACTCCAAGTGATGTTGCAGGTAATTCATTATTTGTTATTTGTTGTGCGTTTTTTATTGAAGTTGCTATATAAGTATAAGGTGATCCTGTTTTTGGGTCAACTAATCGTTGCCATGAATAAACGACATCTTTAGCACTAATAGGTGTGCCATCAGAAAATTTAATGTCATCACGTAAATGGAATGTGTAAGTTTTATCATCTTTACTAATATCCCAAGATTTCGCTAATCCAGGTATAGGCATATTATTTTGATCAGATGTTACAACACCCATAAAGAGATCATTTGCAACTCTTTGTGAATTTTTATCTTCTATTAGTTGCGGGTCTAAAGTTGGTACTTCTGCCCCCATGTCAACTCGTAACATATCATGGTTATAGTTAGAACTAGAATTCTTGCTACATCCAGAGGTAATAGTAAGTATACTTAACATTATTAGTGAGGGTAATGTAGTTTTTATGTTCGGTTTAATCATAAAAAATCAGCTCCAAATAATTATATATTCATAATAGTATGATAGCAATATACGCATACTGCTATCTCTTACATTAGTTAGTAGTATTGCTTAGCACAGATAATTTTCGTAGTATTCTTTACTCACGCCTTGGCCATAAATGCTAGGCAGCATACCTAATGATCTTGCTTCTGAGAATGCGTCTTGTAGGTTATGTTTAACCAAATCAAATAGTTTTTCATAACTATCAATAGTGAAGTATATCTTTTGCATTTCATCATAGCGATAAGTGGTACGTAGAATTTCAATTAAGTTAAATTGACGACGTAAGGGGATATCACTTTCAAGAGCATAAACACTTTCAGATTTTGAGGATAAAATCCCGGCACCATATATACGCAATCCTTTTTGAGTATTAATTAATCCAAACTCTACAGTAAACCAGTATAGTCTTGCCAGCATTATTTGATCAGGTCGATTAAGTGTTTTACCAAAATCGCCAATCTCTTTAGTAAAATTAGCAAAATGTTGTTGAGTAAGCATAGGGCAGTGGCCAAATATTTCGTGAAATATGTCTGGCTCTTGCAGATAATCTAAGTCTTCCATTCTTCTTATGAAGCTTGCTGCTGGAAATGTTCTTTGAGATAATAAATTAAAAAAAACATCGAAATCAATTAATGCTGCAACTGGTGTAACACTCCATCCAGTGATTGCTTTTAGGCTATCAGATACATCTTTAGGTTGTGGAATTTTATCTCGAGTAATCCCAATTGCGTCAAGACCATATAAATGTTCATCAACCGCACGATTTTGAATTAGGTCTATTTGACGATCAAACAAGATGCTCCATACTCTATGTTCTTCCTCAGTATAAGGAATATAACCATTTTTATCTGGTTCATAAGCAGTATAACGGCTATTAGCCATAATTTTTAGTTCTCCGTATTGTGTAGGTTATTGTGTTTTAAGGGATTATTATAACATTATTCGCATGGCACCTATCAGCAAATTATATAATCTGTTGCTATATTTTTCCATTATCTGATTTTGTATTGCTAGGTTCTTATGGTATTTAAATTTATTCTTCAGAGTGTTAACTATGAAAAGCGAAATTATATATATCTTGTTGTGAACCTGACACTATGCTTTTTATTAAAATTGATACATAAGTATAGATTTTTATTACCTACAAGTTTTTTAACGCAAAATTATGCATTAAATTCCTAAATTTTGAAGCATTCGCTTCGCTCATGAACAAAATTTTAACGGAATTTAATTTTAATTTTGCTAAAACTTGAAACGTCCATAAAAATCTATACCTATATATCAATAAAAATACACTACACAAAATGTTGGGAATAAGATTGTGAAGTTGAAATTTTATGATCAAATAAGCATATTTCCTCCAAAAGTTTTCTCTGCAGAGGTGAATAGTATGCTTTATTTGCAACGTATTTCAAATTAATGAACTCAAACTCCCCAAATTTATGAAATATACAAAAGATTTCTATAATACAATCATGCTATTGTTTAAAATAATAGCTATAAAATTAACTATTTAATCGTATAAATAATCAAAAGGTAATAAATATGAACAACTTACAAAAACCAACTTTTTCTGATTAATTTAAAAATTATGTTTTAGGGGATGGTTATAAGGATTGGGCGGCTAAAAAGCAAGTTCAGATTGAGAGAGTGGTTAAGATATTTAGTGAATTTACACAATATATAGATGTAAAGGCTTTTGGAGAATCTACTAAAAAGCTTATTCAAAATGTACAAATGGCTGTTAATGATGGGGATTGGAATGAAAACACCGTAAAGAGTTTTACACTCGAGTTAATTAATAAGTTTCCTAGAATTAAAAGTTTTCCTACTGAATTAAAAGAGTTTATAGTTATATTAGGAAACTTGGCTCAACATTATGGATCCTCTGATGGAAAGGGCTGGTTTAGTTCAAATACAACTACTTCGGTTGATCATTTAATTAATTTTATTGATGAACAAACTAACGATAGCACTGCAAATAATAAAGGAAATAACCCAGGGGATACAAATACTAAGAGGGTTTTATATGCAAAAGTGGAGTGTGATTATAAGCAATTAAAGGATGGTGAAATATTATTAAGCGAACAAGCACAAAATGTTAGTGATATATTAATGGAAAAAAATAGTAGTGATGAACTTAATAGAAACAAGTTAATTTCAAGAAGAAATGATGAGTTATGTAAATTATTAATGTCTAAATATCCTTCTATAGAATTAAGTAAAAAATTAACCACTTTTATTCATAGTTTGGCTAAATACGAACAAATAAAGTTAGAACTACTAAACTTAACAAAAATACAAAAGCTAACTCCAAAAGAGAAGCAGGATATTAAAGATTTAGGAGAAAAATCTTTACATCTATCAAACCCAATTAATGATAAATTAATAAAAATGAATATTCCAGATAATGTCCAGTTAGATGATGAGCTTTATAAATTTGTTTATACTGTGGTAAATACAAATATTTCTAGAATTTGGTCTAGCTATTATGTAGTTGAAAATAAACGTATTGAAGAGTCTCTTAATAAAGGTATGAATTGTGATGCCGAGAAAATTACACTTCTTGATCAAAAAATAATTAATCTCTTGAAACAAGAAAATAAATGGCTTAAAGGTTTGGATCTTGATTTGAAGCTGGACGATCAATTTACTGTAGGTAAACAAATAGAATATAATTATAGATATTTATATTATAGTTTATCACAACAAAATAAACATCTTACAATTTTGCAGCCAAACGCTATAAACCCAGGCACTACAACAACTACAACAACTACAACAACTACAACAACTACTGCAACTACAAAAACAAATAACAATTCTAACAATGAAGAAATTATTAAGAATTGTTTACAAAGGATTAGCGTTTATAAAGAAGAAAATAACTGGCTTTCACAATTAGAAAGCGGGTATACTCTTTTTGATGGTGATACTCCTAGAGAGAGAATAATAAAGAATATCAATAGATCAATTGCTTTATATAAAGAAATAAATGGATATCTTGAAAAAGATAAAAATAAAGTTGATACAAAAAATACATATGTACATAATATGCTAAAAATAGCAAAATTATATCAACAAAAAAATAACTTACTTTATTTTTATAATGAAGAATCGAGTGAAAATGTTCCTGTGAGCGAACAAGTTGAGAAGAATAACGAGGCATTAATTTATTATTATCTAAAAATTTATACTGAGCTTAATAAAATTGATGAAGATAATAATATCGCAGATGCTGATTCAAAAATTATTAAAGTTAGAACAAAATTGATACAATTATATGAGGGAAAACTTGAAATATTTGATGAATTAGTAAAAAAAGCTAACTTTAGTTCATATGGCTGTCTTGCTTTGAATAAAGAGATGCTAGGTAGTATAAAAAATTTGATTAATTTATACAATGAAGAAAATGAATCCTTTTCTGTGCTTGATAAAGAGTTTTCTTCAGAACCTCGTGCTAATAATATAGAAATAGCAAATAATAAGAGACGAATTAAGGAATTAGAGCAATATTTTCAACTTAATGATAATTCAGTAGAGGGAAATGAAGAAATTAGCGTATGTGAAAAGGCTTATAATAAGCTGAACGATGTTAATACAAAAGAAACTGTAAAAACTAACTTAATCAACTTGTATGCTAAAGAATATACTGATTTTAAAAAATCTGCTAGAAGTGTTCGTCAGTATGGCTCGCTTATTATGAATAAGCAAATGAAAAAACATCTTCAAAATTGTATTAAGATATTAGAAAAAGAAAAACAAGAATTTGAGCAAGAGAGCAATAAAAGCCGTAAAATAGGTAAATACACTGTAGCAGAATGGATAAAAATAAGGGAATCTCAGATTAGTAAATTAACCACAGTTTTAAATAATAATGAGTTGAATATTACAAGCTATAATGAGCAAAAAGCATCTCTAACAGTAGATTTTGAAGTTGAGAAAGAAGATTCGGCTGATTTGGGTGTTAAAGGTAAAGGTAAAGAGAAAGAGAATAATCGATTTAAGTGATCGGATTCTAATGATGCAAATATGGAAGTGGTTAATCAAGAGGGTAAGAATAGGGGTAAGGTTGAAAAATAAATCTTGCTTTAGTATGAGCCAGGGTAGAAGAAATTTTCATGTACATAATTTCCTCACCCTTTATTAATTTCGACAATATCTAAGTCAAATTTAGACTGGAGCGATATTGAGGGCTAATTTTATGAAAGATGAGGAATTGGACCAGCACAAATTGTGTACAGTAGCCTTTTTCCTGACTTTGTCAAAATCTAATTAAAATCATCAATTATTTAGAAATTCCCCCTAGAGTTATCAAGGGGTTTTTTAATTATATGGTAAGAAGTGAGAAATGTAGTGCCCCATATAAAATAATAGTTGATATATTTGA
>JBKDHQ010000154.1:0-28893 GCA_046336365.1 Neisseriaceae bacterium | reverse complement strand
CTTGCTTTTGCATGTGGTGATTCAATACTTAGAACTCAATTATTTAATTTACTCACGGGACAGCCAATAAAATCAAGCTCTAAGATACAAAATATAATGTTAAATTTTTAAAGATCTAAAAAATGTCAGGTAATAAGATTTACACCATAAAAAAACCCCACATTAAGTGGGGTCTTAACAATATGTTAGAGCTTATTGCAAAATAATATAATTTATTCTGCAGGAAGAATGCTAACCATTTTGCGATTAAATTTTCCACCGGTAGAAAACTCCACATATCCATCGATCTTAGCATATATCGTATGATCTTTTCCAATACCAGTATTTTCACCCGGATGAAATTTTGTACCACGCTGTCTAGCAATTATACTGCCTGAAGTAACAAATTGCCCGCCAAAAGCTTTAACGCCTAACATTTTCGGATTTGAGTCACGACCATTCCTCGAACTACCACCGGCTTTTTTCGTTGCCATATTAGTTACCCCTTATTGATTAATTGCATCAATTTGAATCTCAGTATAATCCTGACGATGTCCTTGATGTTTTTGATAATGTTTACGACGGCGCATTTTGAAAATGCGTATTTTTTTATGACGACCTTCCTGAACCACAGATGCAGTTACATTTGCACCCTCAACTATCGGATTACCAATTACTACATTTTCCCCATTAGCTATCATTAATACTTCTGAGAGAGTAATTTGGCTACCTATGTCTGCTGGTATCAGTTCTACTTTTAATTTATCGCCAACGGCAACTTTATATTGCTTACCGCCAGTTTTTATGACCGCATACATATTTAACTCCTAAAATTTTTAGACTGTACTTGTTTTATTTACACATCTACACATTACACATAATTAATTGTAAATTGAGCTAACGATTTTAGCACAAATTATTATGGTATGTCAATTGAATAAGCCTGTTTTTGAGTCTCTAAACTGTGATGGCATTATTCGGACTTCAAATACGCCACTTTCTGGCTTATAATTGTTAAATAAACTAATATTATTACCATTTTCATTTGTTCCTATAACAAAATCTCCACTACCAACTGATTTACCCATTGCACGAATCATATTACTTTGCGGTAAATAACGCCATCCGCCACTACTTTTTCCACCAACAAGATTTGCATAAACAACACCATTACCATCTTCACCACTTGCCGTGCACATCTTATCATCTGCCACTGAAACAGATCTTACACCTGAATAATTTATATCCAATATACTAGATTCACCATGATAAAACCCAACTTTCACTTTAACTGGATATAAAGAATAATTAAAAACCCTAAATAAACAGTCAGAAAAAGCACATGATGTACATAATAAAAAAGTTATCCAATAACGCATTATTTTATTTCTAAAAATTATAATTATTTTGTAATTACTCATACTGTAACTGCCAACATGCGCTGCAAGACCAAGGAGTAGCTATAACCAAGCAAGCGGAATGTACATGTAGTACATGAGCATTGCGACTTATAGCGTATGACGCAGTTATTGCAGATTCAGGGGGAGCAGTTACATTATTTTAAATTAAATCTTACATTAGTAACTACACGTACTCTCTTATCAATAGTTCCATTATTATAAGATGATCCGTCTGGAGCAGTAATTACAAATAAACCTTGAGATGCACTTTTTATACCACCCAATCCACTCCCAGATTGTTTGGCAAATTGATCTGCAGCAACCTTGGCATTTATCAATGCCTCATTTAACATTCCCGCCTTAATACTATTTAATCCATTAAATAAATAGGATACATCACTATAATTAATAAGTACTCCAGATTCAACTAGTTTACTAGTATTTTGTACTGCTTGAGCCATTTTATCAACATCATTTGACATCACTATTACTGTAGCATTTGCAGTATAACGTAACATTGGTTTTTGTGCTTGTGGATTTGAGGCAGAATCTGCATAGTTATCTCTAACAGATAATGGCTGCTTAGTAACATTTACCATGCTAAATTTCTGTGAATTAATGAAATCAATCAATATCGATTGTTCGTCCTGAATTTTAGAATATATCCCTTTTAAATCAGGGCTTGATGCTGAAAAAGTTACTTGCCAAGTTGCTTGATCTGCCTTTACCATCTTCTCAGCTAAGCCTTTTACTTCAACATAACGATCAGCATTTTTAACATATTTTATACTTGAAGCTAAAATACTACCTGCAATAATAATACCAACGGCAATTAATAATGCGGAAATCATTCCTTTAAAAAAATAATCATTATCATTTTTCATAATACTCCACCCTTAAAATATTTTATTATAGTAACTGTTATATATTAATTTAGAAATTTATCTATAATTTCTGCCTGAGCATCCAAATATAAAAATGGTGCATGACCAGCATTAGAAATTTGTATACTTTGGGTTAGCGGTTTTGTTGCTTTCATTTTATCTACCGTTTTATTACTTAATATATTAGAACTTTCACCTCTAATAATTAGTGTAGGAATACTGACTTTATCCCAATAATCCCAAAGCTCAACATTTTTATCAGATGAAAAATTTTCGGTAAATGGTTTGGCCAGATTTAAATCTCTCTTTAATTCAAATTTACCATTAGAGTTCTTCTGAAATGAATTACGTGCCATATGTTCCCAAACATCATTAGGTAAATTGCCAAATTCTAAACTGGTGCTAATCAAATACTCCATAGCTTCCTTAAGATTGTTAAATTCTGGCTGCACTAAACTATAACTGGCTATATTTTTTAAACCTTCAATTTCAACTTCAGCACCGATATCATTTAAAATCAACTTCTGCAATGGATTGTCCGGCATAGCAGCAATTGACATACCGATTAAACCGCCCATAGAAGTACCTAGGATACTGATTTGTTTTAATGATAGTAGATTTATTAGCTGTAGCACATCTTTTATATAATTTGGGATAATATAACCTTGTGGATCTAATAAATAATCACTATTCCCTCTACCTACAATATCTGGCGCAATAACATAATATCCATTACTAGCAAAACGCTTTGCCATATAATCCCAATCACGTCCATTGCGATTTAATCCATGCAAGCATATTAAAGTCTTTTCTGATTGTTCTTGAACTCCCCAAGCATAATATACCATACGGTATTCTTCCTGCAAATTATTGCATTTTATATAATTAACTTGTGGCAGCATAAAGGTTTCTTTCTAATAAAAATTAATTAAACTCAATAGCATATTATTACCTGAACTCTCAATTTATTGTATTGTATTGTATTTTATATTGATAAATAGGTATAAATTTATTTTATTTAATACTAAGATGAGGATCCAAGTTATTTTTTATTCCAGCTATCTTTTAACCCAACTGTTTTATTAAATACAAATCTTTCATTCTTACTATCAAAATCAAACCTATCTGCAACGAAATATCCAAGGCGTTCAAACTGATAGCAAGTTTCAGGCCTAGTATTTAATATTGCTGGCTCAATATAGCCAGTTATTACTTCTAATGAATTATGATTAATAAATTCTTTAAAATCATGCCCTTCATTTTTATCAGGTTCTACTACTGTAAATAGCCTATCATATAAGCGAACTTCTGCCTTTATTGCGTTTTCAATACTTACCCAATGGATGACACCTTTAACTTTTCTACCTTTTGGATTTTTCCCTAAAGTATTTTTATCAATACTACAATGTAATTCCATGATATTACCAAAAGAATCTTTTATAACTTCCTCACATTTAATAATATAACTATGCCGTAATCTAACTTCACCACCTAACGTTAACCTTTGCCAAGACTCAATAGGCTGTTCCATAAAATCATCGTGCTCTATATAAATTTCTTGAGTTAATGTAACTTCACGGTCTCCAAGTTCTGGTTTTTGTGGATGAAAACTAGACCTTCTACTTGCTGTATTTTCATCAAAATTTATTAAGACAACTTTTAATGGATTTAATACTGCCATTAATCGTAGAGAATTACTTTCTAACTCTTCTCGTACTGATGTGTCTAGAAGGGTCATATCTACAGTATTTGGAGATTTTGATACACCACAACGTTTGGCGAACAATATTAGTCCGTCTTTAGAATAGCCACGTCTACGCATACCAGAAATAGTAGGCATTCGTGGATCATCCCACCCAGATACTATTCCAAGTTTAACCAACTCATTGAGTTTACGTTTACTAGTAATAGCATATTGTAATTCTAACCGTGAAAACTCAATTTGGCGAGGCTTGCTCGGTACCAATCCAGCTTCATATAAGTGCGCCACCACCCAATCATAAAGGGGACGGTGATCTTCAAATTCCAAAGTGCAGCATGAATGGGTTATATTTTCCAATGCATCTGATATACAGTGAGTATAGTCATACATTGGATAAATACACCATTTATCATGGGTCCGAATATGGTGAGTACGCTTAATCCGATATATCACTGGATCACGCATATTGATATTATGCGATGACATATCAATTTTTAACCTTAATGTTCTACTTCCATCAGCAAATTTTCCGTCTCTCATATCCCTAAATAGAGACAAATTTTCTTCTATACTTCTGTTACGATACGGACTATCTTTACCTGGGTTAGTCAAACTACCGCGATACTCTCTCATCTCATCAGCGTTTAAATCACATACATATGCTAAATTATTATTAATAAAATATTCCGCACACTCATATAGCTTATCAAAGTAATCAGAAGCATATTTAACTTCATCATTCCAACTAAAGCCAAGCCATTTTATACTTTCAATAATACTTTGAACATATTCATCAGTTTCTTTATCTGGATTGGTATCATCAAAACGCAGATTACATCTACCATTAAAAGTTTCAGCTAATCCAAAATTTAAGCAAATAGATTTGACATGACCAATATGCAGATAACCATTAGGTTCTGGGGGAAATCTAGTTATTATACTGGTATGCTTTCCAGTTTTTAAATCATCTTCAATGATATTCCTTATAAAATTACTGCTAACAAATTCATCTATATTATTTTTATTGTGCATAATTTAATTATCTCTCTCTAAACGTTCCTTCACCCGCATAGGAAATAAAATCCCATCCATATGGTCTACCTCGTGCTGCATAACTCTAGCAAAAAAACCGTCATCTTTATCAATTATCATCCTACCCATTTGATCATAATACTTATATTCGATACTTTTAGGGCGAATAACGCTATCTCGCTTACCAATAACAGAAAGGCAACCTTCATCTAGAGCAGATAGATTATCTCCTGGTTTAATTTCAGGATTAATCACAATTGTCAGTGGACAACGTCCAATATCCTTATATCGAGGATTATCGCTACCATACTCAATAACTGCAATTCTTTTTTTAACTCCAATTTGTATTGCAGAAATTCCCACTCCATTGGTTGCCCGCATTGTATCAACCATATCATTTATTAAATTCTGAAGCTCGGAAGAATTAAATTCCTCTGGTATAATTTCTTTACTTTTCTCAAATATCAGTGGATCAGTAATTTGCACTACATCTCTAATCATGTAATACTCCCCAAATAAACTTATAATCAATTATTGTAACATGGTATAATAAATGACCTGTAACAAATTATATATTATGAAACTCGTTTTTATTTCTGACTTACATTTATCACCACATACAGTAGAAAAAAATATCGTATTTTTGTCACTTATGAAAAACTGGATGGGAAACATTAGCGCTCTATATATTCTTGGTGATTTTTTTGATTATTGGCTTGGTGATGATGATGTGAATACATTTACTACTGAAATGAAAAGATGCTTTAATAAATTTACAAAATCTACTCCTATATATTTTATCAGTGGTAATCACGACTTTGGTATAGGAAAGCGATTTGCAAAAGAAACTGGAATACAGATATTAAAAGATTGCCATCTTTTGGAAGATGGCAATAAAAGAGTTCTATTAAGTCATGGTGATATATTTTGCACACTAGACAAAGGCTATCAACGCATGAAAAAAATTTTGCAAAACCCTTTGACAAAATATATCCTAAAAAAAATCCCCCTTGCATGGAGATATAAATTAAAAAACATGCTTGAAAAACAGTCCAATGATGCTTATAATCCAAATAGAGCACATAAATATAAAGTAGTTGATAAAACTATCGCAAAATATGCAAAGAAATTTAATGCAAATGTTATAATTCATGGCCATACTCATGATCCAAACTATTACACAGTCACACTTAAGGATGGATCACAGATACAACGTATTGAAATTCCAGACTGGGTCCATAGAAAACCAGGCGGATATGTTGAATTTAATCTTGATAAATTTAATATACATATATAATAGTAAGAGTATTTAATAATGAATAGCAAAATCAACTCAGTTAATTCAGCCACTCAAAGTGCCGGAATTAGTCCAACGGTCGCCTCTGGTTATAGGCCACAGGCAGGAGGAATTACTTATCAAGAAAAATTCAATTTTACAGAAATAGAATTACCAAAACGCACGAAAGTTAATATAGAGCCAAGTGAACGTTTAAACTTTAAAACAATGGTAAAACTTTTTACCGAGATATTGCAATCTGGGGTTGATATTATTCCACAAGCACCCAGGGATCATGGTAAATATATTGTAGAAGCATCATTTAAGCCAACCCTTAGTAAAACACGACATCATACAATACTTGCACCACTTCGTGGTGTAAAAAAACCTCTAACCGCTCCACCACAACTAGCCATATACAACAGTATGAACCATACTGTTGAAGAATACGTTGCACAAATTATTGATAACTCAACTGATGATGATATAATCCGTTTAATTATAGTGATGGGTCATGAGTTTGGGCATTATTTATCATTTGTTCGTGGATATCATGACAATGAGCTTAAATTTGGTATACATTTAATGCACTCCAAACAAGTAAGCGGGAAAAATGGCAAATATACGTGGTTAGTCTTTAGAGAAGAAGTTACTGCTTGGAAATTTGCATCAGATGTTTTAAAACGCTACAAATTTGAATTCTTGGATGCTTTTGAAAAAGTAAAAATCAATAGTCTACAAACTTACTATACATCATTAAATCTAGAACAAGCTTCTTTGGACGTTTATTTCAAATTATCCATGCTTGGCGATGACTTTATCAATAGTTGTAAGCCTAGTATCTCCACACCAGCATAAATTTATTTACATATTGATCAGATTAAGTATATAATTTATACTGCAAAAAATTAAAAGTTCTGGGGAAATTCGTTGAATATTACTAAAAATAAAACATCTTACTTAATATTGCCAAGTATGGTTTTATTATTAGTATATAGCAATTGGTTCGAAGTTGAAAATTACTCATTATACTTTGAACTGTATAACAATATGTCACATTTCTCTATGCTGTTGTGTCTTAACCCAATACTAGATTTATATATCTATGCAGATAAATATATAGCTGATTTATTCTTATTATTTTGTGGTCTAACTGGTCTGAGAATAATCTCAGACATATTTATAGAAGCTATTTCAATTTATCTAATTAAAAACAAATTTTCCTTAGTAAATTTCTTAAATTCCAAAAAAATATTTCCTCACATAAAAATACCATTTAAAAAGTTACACTTTTTACAAACTGAGCAAGCTATACTACCATTTATATAATACCCCTATTCTTGTCTATTTATATTTACGCGATAGAAAATTTTAGAAATAGTTTACTAAAATTTTCTTATCAATAATTATATTAGAAGGTAGCTTTAATATTTTAGGAAATGAAGAATATGAAAAAAGCAAGTATAGTAGTTATCGTTGCAATTTTGGGCTTGAATACTACAGGATGTGCTTCTAATCCAATAAATACAAACTGTGTAACTATTTCTGGGAAGCAAGTTGCTAATCCAAACCACCTACCAAGTAAAGGAACTGCAGCAGGAGCTGGAGTTGGTGTAGGGACTGGAGCAGTTATTGGCGGAATAATTGGTTTTACTAGTGGTGTTACCACTACTAGCTTAGGTATACTTGGAGCAATTCCTGGTGCATTTGCCGGTCCTATATTGGTTGGAGTTTTCACAGGAGCCGTTGGAGCTGGAGTTGGTGCATTGATTGGTTTAGCAATTGGGAGTGCAAGTGGATATGCTTATGATTATAGCCATGCAAATAATGTCTTTGAATATCATGTTGCCTGTGGCAATCCTAATGGGCAAAAATTCTATAATATATCAAATAATAAGTTGATTATAGAGTCTGCTCCAGAAATTCTTTACTTAAATGCAATACAATCATCTAATAAACAAATTGAGTCTGGTACCACAGTTAATTTATTTTCTAATAGTGATGGGTATTATATTAAGCAACAACCAAGCCCTGATGAGTCAATCAATAAATAATAAAACTATAAGCATTATACAAGTATATATGCTCAAACAATTTAACTAATATTTAATAACTAAAATACTTTAGAAAGGTAGAGAATTATATGAAAAAAACAAGTATTATAATTATTGTTTCAATTTTAGCTGCTAACATTACAGGATGTGCTTCTACACCCATAAATACCAACTGTGTGACCATATCTGCAAAGAAAGTAGAGAATCCCAATTATTTACCAAGTAAAGGAACTGCAATAGGTGCGGGCGTCGGAGTCGGAACTGGAGCTATTGTTGGTGGGGTGGCTGGTCTCATAGCTGGATTTGTAGCTGGAATTGCATCATCATTTGCAACCGGACCCTTTGGCCCAATTTTCTTCCCTATATTTGGGTATACACTTGCTGGTGGGGCAGCTGGAGCTGGAATTGGAGCACTTGCTGGTCTAACAATTGGTGGCGCTAGTGGATATGCCTATGATTATAATCAAAATAAAAATGGGCTATATCGTTACGATATTGCTTGTGGCAATCCTAATGGACAAAAATTTTATGCTATATCAAATAATAAACTAGTCGTAGAATCGGGACCAGATACTCTTCATATTGATACACTTCAAGCATATTCCAAGCAAACCGAGTCGTCAGGTACTCCAGTTAATTTATTTTCTAATAGCGATGGATACTATGTCGAAAAACAAGATATTGTTAAATGACTCAAGTAATCAATAATTTAAAAAGCCTACGTTGTAGGCTTTTTTAAATTTACTATTTTACATGAATATAAAATATATTATGCTTTAGTATCAATTAAGGCTGCTTTAATTATTAACTCATGTAGCTCAGGATAATTTTCTAACATTTCTGTTACAATATAAAGATTTTTATTATTATATTCACCAATACCTAATTTAGATAATATATTATATAAAATTGGGTTATTTAACATAGCTTTAACTAAGTTTAATTCCTCTTCAGTTAGGCAACCTTTGACGAATCGACCTTTTTCTGGATCAAAGAAATCTGAAACTTTAACGGGATTCTCTCCACCATTATTGAACACACGATGAAAGAAGATAGTCCCAATAACCAATGCACAAAAAATGAATGCCATAGTACGATCTTTGGCTGACATACAACCACACAATAAATTAGGTTTATTTTCTTCGGGAAGAGCAGCAAATAGAATTACAATTAAAGCAAACATCGTTCTAGAACGACCAATTTTACGAAAACCATTATCCTTGATACATTCTAATAATAAGTTTTGTACATCAACTAATGGTTTTGTCAATATTTCGTCTATTTTAGCACTTAAAAGATTCTGTTGTAAATAACTATTTGCTAATTCAAAATCAGGATCAGGGCCAACTATCGCAGCCATTGGTCCAGTATTCCCAAAAGAATTAAGCCATAGCTGATGATAAAATTTTGAATCAGAGATTTTTTCTGTAAAGGCTTTAGTCATGACATCTTTATGAGCATCATATATTTCCTTATCATGGCCGAAGCACTTTAAAAACCTAATATCAAACACATTATTAGTATTGCCATTTGCTTTTAATATTCCATCTAGTAATATTTGTGCATCAGGTAAAGTATCCTCATTTGATTCTCTATATGCACCTAATGTATCAAGATTTATATAAAATTCTTTGTTAGCTAGTTTTTGCTTAAACTTAATAGTTACACAGTTATGATTAATACCAACTGCATCTTGAATTACATCGGATTTATCAGAGGCTTCTGCGGTTACTTCTGACCGTAAAACTGAACTTAGACTTACATCTAATGCATCATAATCATTCTGTGGTATTTCACCCTCTGAAGAAGAGAAAATAACCTCATCATAATCTGGAACATGGGGCTTTATTTCTACTAAATCATCATCTAACAACTCAGGCTGACAATTGCTGTCTGACAGTTTAGGATTAGCTGATGAATACGTTTTAAAACCTTGAACTTTAAATGCCACTGACACATTACTGGTTGAATAAAACTGCTCAACTAATACTGAAGAGTTATCATTAGCCGGTTTTATATCTTCTACCTTATGCTCTAGTTTTGGCTGATAGCCAATTATATCTGTTCTTTTTTTATTTCTTAATATATTTTGATTTGGCAATGACTTATGCTTATTCTCAAGAAATTCATCTACATCTCGAATATCACTATTAATAAATACAAGAAAACCTTCAAAGGTCATGCCAAAAAGTTTTACAAATATTTCATCATGACCTTTGGTTCTCTGTATTTGTTTAGATTTCATTCTTGCTAATAACTGATTCTTTAAATCACCTGCCTTAATAAAATAATTCAATATCATCTGACCTAACGATTTGATAGCTCTATCTATTGTATGATGTAAATCCATAGGTTGGCTATAACTTAATAATTTACAATCTAGTAAATATTCAATAATTTTTATTTCACTTTCATTACAACATTTAATGCTAAAACTGCTAATTATTTCTAACTGACTATTAATTAATAGATTTGCATTATTTTGCTCTAAGGTAATGGGATTATTATCTTTATTGCTTTGCACTTTATATTCATTTGGATATTTATCTAAAATTTTATTACCATCCAAAAATTCTTTAATGTGTTTATTCTGATCTTTTTGAATAATGTTAGATAAAGCTGAATAAATAGCTATCCGTTTTTTATATTCTAGTTCTTTTCCTTCACAATCATATCCACATAAAAAATTTTTAAAATCAATGCTCAAATCGCGAGGAACTAGTGTATTTGATACTAATTTTAGCAAATCTTTCCCATAAATATTTGTTTCTATGCTTGTTAACAATTTATCAAATTCGATTATGGTGTTTTCTTTAGACATTTCTATTCGAGAAAAGAGCCCATCTTTAGTTTTATTAATTCTGTGTTCTAACATCGCTTCTATTAGTTTTTCCCCGTCTTTTTGTTTTTTAGGATGCTCGCTAGCTAAAAGCTCAATTATCTTCTCACATGTTTTAATGTTTGGGTTTGATGAATTTCTACTCTGCTTTATACTAGAGATTTTTTTTGTAATTGATAAATGCATAATTTTAGTCCTGTACCTAATAATATTTAAAAATATCATAATAACATATAAAAAGTTTTTAAAATCATAATTTCGGGGAGTATTTTTTAGGTTATTTCACATGAAAACGGCAATCCGCTTCTACCATTTTAAATTTATTCTCTTAATTTAAATTAAGAGTAAAGTTAAGTTTATCAATATGTTCTAAATTTCTAGCATTATACTTGATTATAAAATAAACTTATATTTCTTTAGAAATGGATTACTTTGACATCTAAATAATTTTTGATATAGTATTTTATGATAAATAAGATATCAAATGGAATCTAATGTAACTGTTTAGATTGCTTTAAAGGATAACTTAACAATATTATAATGCCCATAGCTAGATAACCTAGAGCAAACTCTAATGGTAACTTAGATATTCCTGGGGGCAATGTCAATGGTAAATAGATTTGTCCATTTGTAAATACTGAATGAATTATTCCAAAATAGGAAAGAATAGCCAAAATAATACAACAGATAAAGCCTTTAATAACTTGTCTCTCTATTGCAAAATATAGCATAGCTCCCCATAAAATACCAGTTATTATAAATCCATTACCCATGGCTACAATAATAAGCTGATCACTAAACCCATGAGTAACATTAAAAATATCTGTTTGTAGCTTATCAACATTTATTAGCGTACCGTCAGTGAATTTTATCTCCAATAATCTTGCAATTGAGGGCAGAAAAGCAAATAAAATTGGTGCAAAATATTTTTTATCACAATGTAAAAATCCCTGCATCATAATTTCAAATGCAACATAAAGCAATATTGGTGCAATACTCGCCTCAGGAATTAAATTAACAATAAATCCAACTAAACCTAATATTCCACCAATGCCAACTACCAGAATATTAATAATTAGAAATCCTGCACGAGAATCCATTTTTTTATACGCAGTAAATCCTGCATATGGAGTGGTTTGAGCGATTCCACCAAATATTGATGATACTAAGGTTGCAATTGAGTCAACTATAACTAAACTTCTTACATTATAATTATCCCCAACACAAGCAGCACTTTCTGCAACAGTCATAGTTCCAAAAATAACCAATAAAGCAAATGGTAGAATTAGAGGAATAACTTTTATTACATATGGCATAACATAAAAAAACCTAAAATTCGGTATTAGTAATAAAAATCCTAAATGCATCGATAACTCTGGCATATTACCACTTAGCCCTAATGGAATTAACAAGTAAAAAATTATAGTACTAACTATAATTGCAGTAGGAATACCTGGCAGATTAAATGGAAGCCTCACTTTAACGATCATAGTAAGTATAACAATAACCAAAGAAATTAAACCAATCACTGGCATTTGTAAAATTGCAACTAACGGGAAAAACCCTATCAATGCAATTGCGACTCCACCAACACCACCCAACAAAGCGGCTTGAGGGATAAAGTTCTTTATTCTTTTAACAAATAAGCCACAAAATAATTTAATTAATCCTAAGACAAACAAGCTACCGACCCCAACATGCCATGCCATTAATGCAGCATTATGTGCAGTTAAACTATCATGATTCTTAAACATTTGGTAGGATGGGCCAATAATACACACAATAAAACCGATCGCTGATGGAGCATCTATCCCCAGAGGAATAGCAGTTACATGACGTCGCTCTTGTTTAGCCAACCTAAAACTCAACCAGATACATAATAAGTTGCCGACCATAACCCCGCAAACAGTACCTGGTATAATTTTAGTTAGAATAATATCAACTGGGAATTGGTAACCAAATTGAAGAATAATTGAAATAAATGTAAGAAGTGTGAGGTTATCAAAGATAATCGTAGCTGATCCACTTATATCTCCAACCGATAACCACCTATATTTGAACGACGAACTCAAATTAGCATCCTTTTTATTCTTGTATATTGCTTTAGATGGTGGCCTGGGGCAGAATCGAACTGCCGACACAAGGATTTTCAGTCCTCTGCTCTACCGACTGAGCTACCTGGCCGCATAAAAGAATAATAAGATGGTGCCGGCGAAAGGAATTGAACCCTCGACCTTCTGATTACAAGTCAGCTGCTCTACCTGCTGAGCTACACCGGCATGATTTACTTACCATCACGAGTGGTGGCGAATCAGGGACTCGAACCCCGGACCTGCGGATTATGATTCCGTCGCTCTAACCGGCTGAGCTAATTCGCCAAAACTTCATATTTAAGTACGCAATTTTAATAGCATTTAAGCTAATTTGTCAAGTTTATTTAAAATTTATCTATTATAAATCATCTAAATAATACATTATCTACAGCGTCACATAAAGTATGTAATACCATTATATGAGTTTCTTGAATTCTTGCAGTTCTAGATACTGGAGAATTAATTCCAACATCATTTGCTCTTAACATACTTAGCATTTTACCTCCATCTTTACCAGTTAAAGAAATAATATGCATACCTTTTTCATGAGCTATTTCCATTGCTTTAATTACATTTTTAGAATTACCAGAAGTTGAAATAGCAAATAGTATATCCCCTTCATTGCCTAAAGCTTCAACCTGCTTTGAAAATATAACCTCAAAAGAATAATCATTACCTATTGCTGTTAATGCTGAGGTATCAGTAGTTAAAGCAATAACAGGTAGTGGAGTGCGCTCAATTTCATACCTTCCAGTAAATTCAGCAGCAAAATGTTGGCTATCGGCAGCAGAACCACCATTACCACAAATTAACATTTTTTTTCCAGTTTTAAAAGCATTAGTAATCAATTCAACTGCTTTACAAACAGGATCTTGCAATATCTCAACAACCTTTTGCTTTGCTTCAATACTTTCTACAAAATTAGATTTAATTAATTCTTTAATTCGATTATCCATTGAGTGTGTTTCCTTTTCACGTTTTTCACATAGTCAATACTCTGCCTGAATCCTAACTCTCACTTTTTATTAAATGAAAGATATTTGATCCATAGGTATAAATTTTTATGTAATTTTCAAGTTTTAGCAAAATTAAAGTTAAATTCGGTATAAAATTTTGTTCATGAGCGAAGCGAGTGTTTCAAAATTTAGGACTTTAATGCATAATTTTGCGTTAAAAAACTTGTATGGAATAAAAATTTATACTTATGTATCATAAAGACAATATAAGAAATGAAATTTCAGGTACTTATATATCAATATATCTAATTAATACTACAATGTAATAATATTTTTTAGCCACTCATAATTATTCTCAGTTCCAATAACCACTGCATCAAATCGGCAAGCAACATCATGGCCTAATTTTACCAAATAATAATTTGCAGTTTTAATTAATTTTTGCTGTTTATTATATGTAATACTCTCAATACCAGTATTAATGCCTGAATTCCTTAACTTTACTTCAACAAAAACCACCACATCTTTATCGCGCATAATTAAGTCTATTTCACCAAATCTTGAATGAAAGTTTTGCTTAATTAAACTTAGGCCATTTTGTTGAAGGTATGAAATAGCTAAACTTTCGGCCGCTTTGCCCTTTGTGATACTAGCTTTGCTCATTATTAGAGTCTAATTGAGTTTGTAATTGTAACCACTTTTCTTCTAACTCAACTAATTTCTTATTATTCTGGTTATACTCAGTGGTTAGTTGATTAAACGCGGCTTCATTATTTGGATTAGACACATCAATCCCAGCAATAGTATTTGATAATTCTTCAATTTTGCTGTTAATTTTATGGATTAATTCCTCAGTAGTTGCTATATCATTACTTATTTTTATTAGATTACGCGAATCTGGTTTATTGTTATTCTTTTTTTTCACTTTACTTTTTTGAGAAACTTTTACTTCTTCTTGCAGCAATAATTCATGGTAATCATCTAAGTTCCCATCAAATTTAGACAACTCCTGATTCTTAATTAAATAAAATTCATCAACTATACTTTGTAATAAAAATTTATCATGTGATACAATAACAACTCCACCACTGTAGTCTTGAATTGACTCAGCTAGTTCCTCACGCATATGCATATCTAGATGGTTAGTAGGCTCATCTAAAAACAATATATTTGGCCTTTGATAAATAATATTAGCGATTGTAAGTCGTGCTTTTTCGCCACCTGAAAAACATCCGATTTGTTCCTTTACTTTATCCCCTGAAAAACCATAACGACCCAAATATGCTCTTAACTCCGACTCTTTTTTATCTTTGTTATTTCTTATAAAAAAGCTCAATGGTGTATCATGTAAATCTAATTGATCCACAGTATTTTGGGCAAAATAACCTACCTTTATTTTATTATCTTTATGTATAATACCTGAAATTTTAGTAGATAAATCAATAATGCCTTTAATAAAGGTAGATTTTCCAATTCCATTTCTCCCTAATAACCCTACTCTACTATTTTGAAAAATATCAAAATTAACATTCTTTAATAATAATTTATCAGTATAGCCAAAGTTAGCATTTTCAATACTAATTAGTTTATCTACAACATACTCTGGTTCTAAAAACTCAATTGAGAATTCAGTATCTTTAGGTAATGATTCTTTCACTTTTAATTTCTCAATCATCTTCATCTTACTCTGTGCCTGCTTAGCTAAACTTGCCTTTGCTTTAAATCTATCGACAAATTTTTGCAAATGTGCAATTTTCTCTTGACTCTTACCCAACATTTTTTCATGCTGCTCTATTTGTAAATATCGAGTATTTTCATATGTAGAATAATTGCCGGTATATAAAGTTAATCGTTTGCTACTAATTGATAAAGTATGTGTAGTTACATTATCCAGAAACTCTCTATCATGAGAAATTATCAACATAAGGCCAGTATAACCATTTAACCAATCTTCAAGCCATATTACTGTTTCAACATCCAAATGGTTAGTTGGCTCATCAAGTAAAAGTAAATCTGAGGGAATAAATAATGCTTTTGCAAGATTTGCCCGCATTTGCCATCCACCAGAAAAAGAGCTTAAAGGTAGATAAAGTTCATCTTCTTTAAATCCAAGATTAATCAATAATTTTTCCGCATTAGGCTGTAACCTATAGTATTCTGGTAGATCAATGTGTTGTTCAATAATTAATGGATGTACACTAAGTACATAATCAACCAATAACTGTTTGTCATCCAGAATTTCTTGTTCTACATAGCCAATTGTCACATTATTACTAATTTCATAGTCACCAGAGTCTGGCAATACTCCACCTAATAGCATTTTAAATAAGGATGTTTTGCCAGCGCCATTTTGTCCAACTAAGCCAACTCGCTGATTCTTATATAAGTTAATATTTGCCTGTTCAAATAATACTTTATTGCCATAGGCTAATTTTAAATCTTTTATACTTAACATTATTTTTCTTTTCTTGAAATTAAATAATTACTTATGCTTTATCACATAATATATTTTCTTATCAATTGGTCTTTTTTCACGCCACAATATCTTCCACTGTTTCAAATCAATAATACTAGGATCTTCTGTTGCTACCACTGCTTGATCACACACACTGTAATTTAAATTAATAAATGCAGGCATAAGACTAATATCTGCATAATAATACCACAAAGCAATTTGCGTTGAATTACTATCATTAGTTGCTATACATGTTTTTTGGTTAATATATTTTAAACTATTATCAACAATTGGTTTAAAGGTAAGCACTGAATCAAACCAAGGTAGCCATAGAGATAAACATAGAATGAGAACAAAAGTAGAACCACTTGCCCAGTTAGTCACCATCTCACGTCCTCTAATATGCCGCCTAGTTATCATCACTAGCCAGATTACAGAAATCAATATGGCCAGCAACAATTGCCAAATATTAAAATGATATTTATAGCCTTGGCTAAAATCCATAAGATATTTTATTAGCTCATTATCCCTGTGAGGTAGGTTAAGCATGATATATAGTAACCATATTGCAGTGCCTAAAACCCCAAAAATTATAATACTAAATGAATTTAAAAGTGATACAACAGTAATTCTAATTGAGTCAATTTCCACCGCTGCAATTAGTCCAAATAATATTACTATTGGAAAAATAGTATGTTCTGGATATTTGCCGCTAATGCAAGTAAAAATAAATAAAATTAACGATAATAATATACTTACCTGTAAAGTTTTATCTACAAATATTTTTTTACCACGCTTTATAAAAGACCATATTACCAATAGCCAGCTAGGGGCGACATACCAAGACAACAACTTTAGGGTATTGTAACTTTGAACCCAAAAATTATAATTATGTCTATCAATTAGACTAGTGTATCTATATTGCCATTGCGAAAAAAACTCACTATTTACTTCTTGTAGTTGCCTACAGTAAAAATAAAATATTACTGAAAATAAAAATAAGCCAATTAAGCAAGTTACATAATATTTTTTACTTCTCCAATATTTGTCAATAATTGGCAACACAAATAATGTAAATATAGCAATTAGTATGAACTCATAGGTGAAATCAATTGATAAAAATAATAATCCAACAAATAAAATCCAACCAGATATCCCCGGCAAATCTTTATGTTTTTGTAAAGCATACAAAAATAAGCACAGCCCCAATATAATCAAAATATTAGGCGATAATTGATAGGTGATATTTATAAATCCGATACTACTAATTAATATCAAAATTACAGTACGTCCACTCTTAAAAGCAGATAAACCAGATCCTACTCTACCAACCACCAATAACACTGCAAATATTATAATTGTGTTAATAACCCTAATTGTATTAGCTATATAAACGATATTGCTAATATTAAACATCTTTATTATTGAAGCATAAATCCAAAAATAGAAAGGCTGAATTTCAAGATATGGTGCACTTGATACATATGGTACTAGCCAAGAGTTATTATTTATAATACTTTTAACAACTGCAAATACAAAAGGTTCGAAAGGTTCCCATGGTGAATGAAAAAAGACTGTACCTAATACCCAAATTAAAGCTAAAATAAATAATAGCCATGGTCGATCTTTACGTTTTAATTTATACGTTTTAGTTTTATTGTATGTTAGCATATATACTTATGCACCAAAAAAAATGAGTAGTTTATCTAACTACTCATTTTAACAGATTTTATTAATGTAGCGACATAGTCTTATTAACATAAGGCTATATTTATTGTATTTAAGATTCTTTTGTAACAGATCTCTTACTAAATGTAGCATATTTTTGGCGGAATTTATCTACACGACCAGCACTATCTACTAACCTTTGTTTACCAGAATAAAAAGGATGACATTTTGAGCATACTTCTATATGTAACTCAGATTTGCTTAAAGTTGATTGTGTAGCAAATTTATTGCCACAACTACATGTAACAGAGACTTCTTTATAATCCGGATGAATTGCTTGTTTCATAATAATTTTTACCTCAAAAAATATACTGGATATCCAATAAATATCCAGCGATGGGCAATATTTTAACATATTCTCACAAGGAAGAACAAGTCACCAGGACTGCCCCATATAAAAAAGCGAATGATATCAATATGTAATCAGTTTTACTTGATATTAAATAAATTAATTGGCTCATCTTTTACTAAGTTAATGCAAACAGTAACTCTTATAAACTCGAGCAATTAACTATAAAGTTTACTGGAAAACAAATTAATAATAAGCCTACGCTATACAATATAATGTTAAGCTTTTAAAGCTCTGCTAAAATATTAGTCAGGCATTAAGGACTCCAATATCAGCGCTTTATGCATATTCCAACTGGAGCATCACTTAAATTATATCCTCCTGCACTGTTTTGGAATCTATTGCTATCGTCCCTAGCATTAACACCTATAATATTACTTAAACCAGTATCAATACTTCCATCATGACCATGTACAACTATAACATCTTTGAATAAAGGATGTTTAGCTAATATTTTATTTGTCTCATTATTACTCCATGAGGGTCTAAAACCAGTAATACCTGGTTTAATACAACCATGTTTATCAAACTTAAGCTCCAATGCATTTATTTGTTCAACTAATTCTGCCATACTAGATATTTGGTCAAGATCAATTTTTCCATACGCACAGCATAATTTATTGTTCTGAATAAGAATACCATTATGTAAATAAAATATTTTATTTCTTTCATCAAAATAGCACCGCACCAAAAGTGCATCTTCAGCTTTTTTCCAGTCACCCTCAGTGCTTTCTACTGCACCACGTAGGCCATAACCTTCATTAAAAGCATCGTAACCGTTTTAATGCCCAGAAATCCAAATTACTTCCACATAAATGTCATGATTACCTAAATTGAAAACTCCACCAACCTGTTGAAATAGTTCTATAGCTTTTATAGTAAAGGATTTGTTATTGGACCAACGATCATGTATAATATCACCAACACAAATTAATCTATTCGGACAATTTCTCACATAAGTACTCTTACTCATTAAAATATCTAATAGATCATTGACCTCTTTACTTTTGCGATATCCAGACCTATCACCCATACTAGTGTTTCCAAGATGAAATGCTGCGAGGTTCATCAATTTTACTAAAGCATCCTGGGCTTCCTCTGATAATATAATATGGCCACTTTGTATAGCAAGTAAATATAACCGAACAATATCTCCATCAGCATCGCCAAGTATATAACTTTCAGAAGTTCCATCTCCTCTTATTTCTATATTCAGTAATCTTCGATAAAAGGTTTTGGCACGGCACCCATCTTCTTCTTTTAATTCTTTATCTAGCTTTTGCAAAACATTTTGGCTATGTGTTTTATGAATATCAAAATCATATTCACCTATTTGATAGCCTTCTGGATGTATCTCCGGAAAAAATTTGCTACTATAGAGGTTTGTTGGATGTGCTATTGTATGTGATGTATCTGTTATTATAGGAGCTGCACTAACCATATTATTAGCTACGGGTATTGTAGTAGCGGAATGCTCTTCACTATTATTTTCTACACACTTTATGTATTTATCATTATATGAACATACAACATCATAAGGCACTATTAAAATGTTTGTAAATAATGTTGTCTCTATTGCATGTTCATGTGGTTTGTCAATATAATGGCCTCCATTTTGTGCCATATTCCCAGGGTTTACAATTGCATATTTATCTGTAGTATAAACATTATTGTTAATATATCTTATGATATCTCCAAATATACACTTTATTCCAAATTTAGCAAATTTATTTAATTTTTCTTTATATTTATCATCATAATCAGAAAAATAAATAGTTAATTGATTAAACTCAATAAGTTGTGCATTTAATTCTACTACGCTAAAAAAAGCATCCAAAATAATATTATTTGTTGGCAGATGATGACCGGTAAGCATTCCCATTCCTACAGGAGTCATAATCAAATGCTTGTTACCTTTATATATAGCAGCATCAATTATTAAACTAAATATTTTTGTATAAATACTCCTTATAGTCTGCGGATTATCATGCTTTACACCTAATCTAAAACAATCTGTTTCAGTATCATTTGCATGATAAGCTCTTTTAACCAAATCAATTCCTGGTATACTAATTACATCAATATGTTGGCTGTTTTGAGTAATCCCACTTTGTATTATGGCAGAAAAATGTCTTGCTTTATGCCATATTTCTGTTTTAGTGTTTTCTTCATTAATTAATATATTAGAATTCAAATACGGCAATATATTATTATTATTTACATAATTCCCATCATAATATAGAATCGTAGGGTTTTCCTCCAAATAATCAGATAAATTTTTACCAACTATATTATAAAAACCTATTATATAATCATTGAAGCTTCCTCTATGGTCGATTAGCCAACTTTTGGCAATTGGGATACATTTATTTAAGTTCCTAATTTCACTTGGAAATATTAACTTCTCACAATTAATTGTATTAGATGCAACAGTATGTATAACATCATAAGGTACAATTAAAATATTTGTAAATAATGTTGTTTCCATCGCACGCTCATCAGGTCTACTAATGTAGTGGCCGCCATTTTGTTTAAAGTTGCTTGGGTTTACAATAACAACTTCATCTTCGGTTTTGATGTGGTTAAAATATTGAACAATATCACCATTAAGTGTATTGATAATAGTTCCAGAAAATTTTTCAGTATATTCACCTTTAAAGGCGGAAAAAGAAATTTTTAGCTTAATATTGCTTATGAGTTGCCCATGTTCTCTTATAACTTCTATAAACGCATCCAAAATAGCTCCATTTTTTGTAGGGTCTTGGTTAGTAAATAACCCCATACCTAAGGGCGTCATAATCAAATGCTTATTGCCATTCTTAATAACTGCTAATAATAATAAATCAAACTTCGCTTTATATTTTTCTTTTATCGATTTAGGATCTGTACTATCTATACCCAATCTGTTACAATCTGATTTATCTTTATCTGTTTCAGCAAAATTAACTCCAACCATACTCATCACATCAATAAATTGCCCTTTCAAAGTCACACCTTTTTGTATTATAATAGAAAAGTGTCTAGCTTTATGACGAAGTTCTGTATCCTCTTTATTTACTAAAATATTACAATGTAGCAATGGTAACATATCATCATTACCATGTAGATATGTACCATGAAAATATATGATAGTAGGATATTTTGCTAAATGGTCGGTTAATTTTATTCCCATTAAACTTTCAAAAGACTTACCATAATTTTGGATAATTTCTGTTGCATCCGCTTTTATCAGCCATGAGTTTTCATATGGGTGATACTTATCTAAAGGAAGTTTAATATTTAAAGTAATAATTTGGTGAGATTGTAATTCCATTATATCAGGTGGGAACATTGTACCTGATATTGGTTGAGATTGCATTTGTGCAGTAGCATTAACATTGTTCTGAAATGTTTTGGGAAATTTTAACGAATTTGAAGATACGTACATGATTTTACCTTTAGGATGTATATTATAGTTCTTAATAATTGTATTTTATATAGAGTATGCCGTTTTAAGGTTTTATCCTTATCTAATCATAAAAAGAATTGTAAACTATCCAAGCAAAATTTAGTCGTAAATTCGGGGAGTTTTACTTTGGCAAACAAAAGTTGCTTAAACTGTTTTTGAATAAAATGCGGTCACTTACCACTATAGCCCAAACGTATCTATAAGCATATTGTCCATATTGTAATATGTTGTTTGACATTTACTTTATTAAAAAATAATATTTGATTCTTGCATAACATCAGTCATATATTTATGCTATAATAAAATCTCATACAAACTCTATCGTTATTAAGATAAAAATCTACCCTTACTTTTAATATCACATAAAAAACAAGCCATGCAAATAGAACAAAAAACTATAGATGAAATATTAAATAGAACTGATATTGTAGAAACAATAAGAAAATCACTCAAAGTAAAAAAAAGTGGTGCCAATTATTTTGCCTGCTGCCCATTTCATAATGAAAAAACTCCCTCATTTTCAATAAATTCTAAAGAGCAATTTTTTCATTGTTTTGGCTGTGGTGAATCTGGAAATGTCATAACATTTGTAATGCGTTATTATGGCTATGATTTTATTGAAGCAGTTAAGCATTTGGGACATGACTGTGGAGTTCATATCGAAGAATCAGCCAAAAAATATAGCTTTGAAGAAATAAAAAAACAGAAAGAAGAGAAGCTCACTTTAACTACCACTATAAATAAAGCTACTAAATTTTACCAGGATAACTTATCTAATAATGCAAATGCATCAAATTATTTATTCAAACGTGGATTAACTAAGGAAGTTATCCAAAAATTTATTTTAGGTTTTGCACCAGACAATTATACTGCACTAAGTCAAGTATTTAGTGATTACACAAGCAATCAATACCTTCAAAGTAGTGGATTAACATTAAAAAATAGTCAAAATAAATTATATGATCGCTTTCGGAATCGTATTATCTTTCCTCTACGTAATATTAAAGGTGAAATTATAGCTTATGGTGGTCGCATTATCGATAGTGGAGAGCCTAAATATTTAAACTCTCCTGAAACAGAGCTATTTAACAAATCACTAGAATTATATGGGCTTTATGAAGCACAAAAAGCAATTCGAGATAAAAAATATGCACTTGTAGTCGAAGGCTATATGGATGTTATTGCCTTACAACAATTTGGTGTGGATAACGTAGTTGCAACCATGGGAACATCTGCAACTGAAGAACATATAAAAAAATTATTTCGCCTTTGCGACGATATTTATTTTTGCTTTGATGGCGATAAAGCTGGGCAGAAAGCTGCATGGAGAGCATTAGAGCGTTCCATGCCACTTGTAACTGATACAAAAGCAGTGCGTTTTGCTTTCTTACCTCAAGAACATGATCCAGATAGTTATATCCGTAAATTTGGTTATAACCAATTTATTGACACAATCAAGAACTCTTCACTTATGCTATCAGAGTATTTGCTTAATGAACTATCCCAATCTGTCAATTTAAAGACAGAGGAAGGAAAAGCTAAATTAATCAGCCACACCAAACCATATCTGGAGAAAATCAAAGCAACAGCATTACAGGTTATGCTAAAAAAGCAATTAGCAAATATAGTCAACCTTGAGCCTATTGTATTAGAGAGCATTCTTAATAATAGATCACGTTATGCATTTTATAATAGCAAAGTAAACAAACGTGAATTACCTAAAACTCCGTTACCAGCAATAAAATTTAGCCAAATACAAACTATAATGATTAATGTAATTCATCATATTGATTGGATTCATAATTATCGTTTGCCAGACAATATAAACGACTATGCCCCAGAACTGCAGGAGCTAATTTTATTTCTCGATTATATCGGCCACAATTACAATACAAATGATAAGATTGACATTTCAGAAGTTATTGATAAAATTGAATTTAATTTTTTAAATATTAATCATATAATACATATAAAACGTAAACTTAAAATTACTGAAATAGAATTTATCGACATACTGCAAAGTCTATTAGGTTTTAAAAAAAATAACGCTATAAAGATACCTAAAATACCAATGAGAAAGAAAGAGCGATGAGTAATACTATTCTTATACCACGTAATGCAAAACAAATTTTCATAAATGGTCCAAGTGGAAAACTAGATAGCCTCTTATTATCACCATCGAATGGAGAAGCTATAGGAGCTGCAGTAATATTTCATCCGGATCCTAAAGGTGGTGGTACTTATACCAATAAAGTTGTACAAACTATGGCAAAAGTACTTTGTCAAAAAGGTTATTTATGTATATGCCCCAATCTGCGTGGAGTTGGTTTGAGTGAAGGAGTGTATGATTATGGAGTAGGAGAAATAGAAGATGGGCAAGCAGTTTTAAATTATTTAAAAGTAGAATATCCAGATTTACCGATAGTAATTGGCGGATTTTCTTTTGGTGCTTATATTGCAAGTAAAGTTGCCCAAAATACTCAATATAAGAAACTAATCTTAATAGGACCTGCAGCGGTTAATTACAATATTAGTATTTCAGACATTAATAAAACTATTGCTATTCATGGCGAAAATGATGAAGTTGTGGCACCAGATGCCATCAAACAATGGTCGAGAGACAATGATTTACCAGTAATATGGTTTCCCAATACCGGACATTTTTTTCATGGTAAGTTAGTAGTATTACAAAACCTACTAAATAGCTTTATGTTTTAACAGTAAAGTGCAGCATTATAGCCGCATTACTTTTAACTAATAGCGTAGATATCATTAATTATCATTTGAAAAAGTTTATGAATTCAATAAAAGAAGAACTTATAACTTATTTAAACTCCTATATTGGTAGTAAAACCAAGCTAGGAATTGCAGCTAATTCATTGAATTTTACATTTGATAGTAATGATTTTCTGTACATGAATCCTCTATGGCGATATGAATATGAAGATAAAGTCATAATGACAAGTTATGATTTTATGTCTTATCCTGATGATAATCTCGAAGATGATCAATTAAAAGAAGCTAAAGTTAAATATGAAAATGACTTTACTACAAGGTGTAGACAACTTCGTAATGTATTTGATGGAATCAAACTTGAAAATTATGTGCTAAGTAAAAATTTTGATCTTACATTGACCTTTAGTAACGACCATATAGTAAAACAATTCCATGATAACACCATCCCACAAGAACAAGGAAATGATGTTTCATATCTAGATAGCGGATGGGTTCTTTTTACAAGTCAAGTTGACTTTCTTGGATTTGCTGATAAAATAGAAAAGCATAAACATAATAAAGACAAAGAAGCATTTTAATTAAGCATATTAGATAAAAAAATATATTATTTCAAACGGCCTTGAACTGTTGCAATTATATCAGTAATACATTTCATAGTTATACCTGCTGGATCAAAGATTGGATTTCCTTCAGCTATCTCCATACCTATTATCTTATCAAAATCAATCTGAGATAAAGATGATACGAATTCATCAAAATTTATACCATCTGGTTCTGATGTTGATACTCCAGGAGCAAATTTAGGATCAAATCCATCCAAATCAATGCTAAAACCAACCTTATCTACTTTCTTACTTAATTTATTCCAAACGTTAGCAAAAATATTTTGGAAGCCTTCTTTATTAATTTCATGGCTATAATAAACTTGCACACCAAGTTTTTGTAACAAATAAACCTCGGCTTCTTCAAATGATCTGACACCTAAAAGTACAATATTTTCTGGCCTAATTTTAGGACTGCTATTTAATATATTTACAAACTCTTTATGACCATATCCCAATAGTGTGGCAACCGGCATTCCGTGTATATTTTTGGTTATGCTAGATTCCGGAGTATGTGCATCCATATGCGCATCAATCCAAATTATACCCAAGTTTTGATTAATATCCTTCAAATGGTCTGTAATGCCGCTCCAGGTTCCTATTGCACAAGAATGATCTCCACCTATAACAATTGGAAACTCATTTTCTTGCAAAACCATTTTAGTTTTATTAGCTATTTGAGTAAAAAAATTTTCTAACTTTTTTAGGTTGTGCCCATCATCATGATAATCAAAGATATTTTCAAAGGATAAGCCTAATTGTTGTATATTATTTTTTATATGATCTGGAGTAGTTGCAGCACCGCGTTTATTTGCACATGCATCTATCGCAGCACCTATCAAGCTAATTTTTCGATACATTCTATTTCTTTATTATCAATTGATTCGCTAATAACACTAACCAAATTTTTCGGATCAGAAATTGGAGGTACAAAATTTCTATCTTGTCCAATTACATACTTTTGAGATAGCTCATAAACAAGTCGTAAAATAGAAAAATCTTCTAAGGCAAATCCAACAGAATCAAATACAGTTATCTCATCCTGACTAACTCTACCAAGCTTAATAGAAGTTATAAGTTCCCATAGTTCAGCATAAACGTAATGTTCTATTTCATTTTGTGCTAGTTGTTGGATTTCGCCTTCAATAGCTGATTGGGGCAAATATTCAACAATAATTTTACTTCGATAAAGAATATCTTTTTCTAGCTCAGTTTTACCTGGACAATCTCCGCCTAAACCATTAATATGAACTCCAGGAGATAACCATTCATTTAATATAACATTCACATGCCCTTTACAAGCTGTACAAACTACTACTATATCTGCACCATTAACTGCACTCTTAGCATTATCACAAGCTACTAGATTTAAGCCAGAATCTCTAAGATTATTCGCATACTTTTTCATAGCATCAGGATCAATATCAAAATAACGAACTTCTTTTATATCACGAATTAGTTTATGGGCTAATGTCTGGAATTCACTTTGAGCACCTGTACCAATTATAGCTAAAACTTGACTATCTTTTCTAGATAAGAGATCTGACGCTATTATTGTTGTAGCTGCAGTTCTAAATGCTGTTAACACAGTCATTTCAGAGAACATCAGTGGATATCCATCATGAACTCTTGATAACTGACCGGTCGCAACAACAGTTTGCTTACCAGAAAAAGGGTTTTTAGGATGCCCATTTACATATTTAAATGTATAATTACTTTTATCGGCAACAGGCATTAGCTCTATAACTCCACCTTCAACGTGGATTGCGTGTCGTGGGCTTTTATCAAAATCGTTCCACCGTTTAAAGTCGCTTTTTATATATTCTACCAAATCCAATATAAAATTATTAAAACCATGTAATTTAACTAATTTCGCAATATCTTCTACAGCAATTAGTTTCATAGTGCACCTCTGTAAAAAATACTTTCAATACCAATATTTTACACTAAAATGAGTTATAGCTGTAAGTGATTGACAATGGGCTGATCATAGATTAAACGATAAAACCTAACTCATTCATTTTTTGGTAAGGGCGATTTGCACTTTACTTCATAGGTTAAACCACTATAGAAGTTATTGTTTTGAGCCACAATTGATCAGTATATATTTAACAAGAGAAGTGGAGGGCCATTAGTCTATCTGAATTTAAATAATATTCGAAACAATATATTTTCTTATACATTTTTGTTCATTAATTTGCCGGTAAAACAATGTAATTCTTAAACTAAGTTTACATGAATATTCAAGTTTATTTTATTGCTTTAGCAGTTTATATAGACTGCCAAAGCAATAAGGTATGTAATATTACTACTACACATCATAAAAATATTATATTTAATTAAGTGCAAATTCAATATATATTACGCCAAAATTATTTACACCATTAAGTTTGGGTAATAAGGTCCATGTTTTACCATTTTTGGAAATTAAAACTGTACCATTTTTACCAATATCAACAAATTGATTATTTCCATAAGTTACTCCAAACAATATCAAATAACCACTAAGGATTGTTAGCTTGAAATCCCATGATGATAGCGATCGATCTGACGAAGTTGCAGTTCTACCAGTATCAACTATAAGAAATTTACTTTCACTGTATGCTGCTGCATATAGTGTACCAAAAATAAAATCATCTGGGTAATAAGTTAATGTCCAAGTTCCATTCACACTTGTGAGAACAATAGGCCTAGCAATAAAACCCTCCAGCCCAGAGCTACCAACGCTACAAACCTATCATCACCAGCAGCTACTCCGTACAAAAATACACGGTTAGCCTTTGTGTCATTAATACTTTCAAGATTTCAGAGTTTGCCATCTTTTGACGATAAAATTGTTTTATTGTTCCCTACAACAATAATTTGTTTGCCATTGTAAGCCGCTTTATTAAGTTGATTTGAAGATGCAGTTATTTGTGCATCCCATGATTGGGCATTTTTTGATGTTAATGATATTCCATTCTCGCCAATTGCAATAAATTGATTATCTCCATATGTAACGCCACTAAGATTATTGGTATGCGTAGTTAAATCCGCTATCCAAGATTGACCATCTGATGAAGTTAAAATTGTGCCACTCTCACCAACTATAACAAACTTATTATTTCCACATGCGATCGAGGTTAGATTGTTTATAGTTCCAGATGACTCTACAGCCCAAGACTCACCATTTAATGAAGTCAAGATGGGACCGCCATCACCAATTACAACAAATTTACCATTATCCTAGAAAAGGCAGTTGAATTGGAAAATGTTTGTAATCAATTGATAATAAAAAGAAATTACAAAATTAAACACTCACCAATTTGGTGAAACTAAATTTTCTATAAATAAATTGGTAAATAACGGTCTGCATTAATT
>JBKDHQ010000153.1:0-14299 GCA_046336365.1 Neisseriaceae bacterium | reverse complement strand
AATTAATGCAGACCGTTATTTACCAATTTATTTATAGAAAATTTAGTTTCACCAAATTGGTGAGTGTTTAATTTTGTAATTTCTTTTTATTATCAATTGATTACAAACATTTTCCAATTCAACTGCCTTTTCTAGGATAATCTTTCACTTGTCAAATGCGGGTCTGAAATATTCATATTGAGCCTTTTATATCTAATCTATCAATTTTTATGTAATTAATACAACAAGTATTATACGCTTATTTATTATTTATGTAAATAAGAAATTTGATTAGTAATATTGAGATTTTATTGTAGTATATGTCATCACCCAGGGTAAAGCTCTTCTATTGTTCTAAATTAATTCAACAAATTTACTATTGAAATAAAATGAAATTTATCAATATATTAGCAAGTTTAAATTAAATATAAACAATCAATGAATCTACACTTTCTTTAGCTCCAGTTTGCCCCGATTGGTAAGTCGGAGATTCATGCATGTCGGATGTTATCTAACTTCACAGGCTAACTGAAAATTTCGAAATAGTGTATAATTACGTTAACAAAAAAAATCTTATAGATTGTTTCTGAGTATAACTATTTTCATGATTACAGAATAAAGATTAATTAACAGATGGAGTTAAAAATGCATAATTTATTTAATACAAAATCCAGTTTAAAGACTAGTAATAACAAAGAATATACTTATTATTCACTGCCACAACTTGCATCAAACGGCTTTAATCTTAAAAAACTCCCCATATCTATTCGTATTGTTCTTGAGTCAGTTTTAAGAAATTATGATGATGTAAAGATTAGTCAAGAACATATTAAACAATTAGCATCTTGGCAGCCTGATACCAAAAGAATTGACGAGATACCATTTGTTGTGGCACGTGTAGTATTACAAGATTTTACCGGCGTACCATTACTTTGTGATCTTGCGGCAATGAGAAGTACTGCCCATAAATTAGGTAAAGATCCTAAAGCTATAGAGCCTTTAGTACCGGTTGATTTGGTGGTGGATCACTCAGTGCAGGTCGATTTTTATGGCACCCCAAATGCATTACGTCAAAATATGGAAATGGAGTTTCAACGTAATAGTGAACGATATCAATTTATGAAATGGGGTATGCAAGCATTTGATACATTTAAGGTTGTTCCTCCAGGTATTGGTATCATTCATCAGGTTAATTTAGAGTATTTCTTTCATGGAGTACAACAAAAAAATAATGTTATATATCCTGATACCCTAGTTGGTACTGATTCTCATACAACCATGGTTAATGGTGTTGGTGTTGTAGGTTGGGGGGTTGGTGGGATTGAAGCTGAAGCAGCGATGCTTGGACAGCCATTATATTTCCTTACACCAGATGTTGTTGGTGTTGAATTAAAAAATAAATTAAATGAAGGAGTTACAGCAACTGATTTGGTCCTAACAATAACTGAGATGTTACGTAAAGAAAAAGTTGTTGGTAAATTTGTAGAATACTTCGGTGAAGGTGCTTCAAGTTTATCAGTTACAGACCGCGCAACTATCGCAAATATGGCTCCTGAATACGGTGCTACAATGGGTTTTTTCCCTGTAGATGATGCAACAGTGCAATTCCTAAAAAATACCGGTAAATCTGAAGAAGATATTGAATTATTTGAGAAATATTTTAAAGCACAAGAATTATTTGGCATGCCAAAAGCAGGTGAAATTGAATATTCCAAAACTTTAAGCTTAGATTTATCAACGATTAAACCATCATTAGCAGGCCCAAAACGTCCACAAGATAGAGTCGAATTATCTTCAATGAGAGAAAACTTTAACTCACTATTTAGTAAGTCTATTCAAGATAATGGATTTAATAAAAAATCTGAAGAATTAAATAGCAGATATTTAACCAGTCTAGATGGTATTGATATAGGTCATGGTGATATTTTTATCGCTGCTATTACTTCTTGTACCAATACTTCAAACCCAAATGTGCTAATTGCTGCAGGATTATTGGCAAAAAAAGCAGTGGAACTTGGTTTAAAAGTTCATCCTCGGGTAAAAACATCTTTAGCACCAGGATCTCGTGTAGTTACAGAATATTTAACTAAAGCTGGATTACTACCATACCTAGAGCAACTTGGATTTAACCTTGCTGGTTATGGTTGTACTACATGTATTGGTAATGCTGGTGATTTAAAACCTGAATTTAATGATGCAATTATTGCTAATGACGTTATTGGTGCTGCTGTATTATCAGGAAACCGTAATTTTGAAGCTAGAATTCATCCAAATATAAAAGCAAACTTTCTAGCATCTCCTCCTTTGGTTGTAGCTTATGCAATTGCTGGTCGTGTAAATATTGATTTAGATACAGAGCCACTTGGTACTAATGCTGAGGGTAAAGATGTATTTTTAAAAGATATTTGGCCTACTTCTCATGAAATTAATAATTTACTTTATCTGGCTCATGATGCTGATACATTTAGACGTTTATACAATGATTTTACTACTGGAAATGACCTATGGAATAATATCAAATCAGCTACAGGAAATGTATACACTTGGCCAGAATCAACTTATATTGCTGAACCTCCATTCTTTACAGATTTTGGTATGAGTTATGGTAGTATTTCTGAAATTACAAATGCAAGAGCATTATTAATTCTAGGTGATTCTGTTACAACTGATCATATATCTCCCGCTGGTTCATTTAAAGCAACTGCTCCAGCTGGTAAATATTTGATTGAACATGGGGTGGAAGCAAAGAATTTTAATTCTTATGGGTCTCGTCGTGGTCATCATGAAGTTATGATGCGCGGTACATTTGCTAATGTTCGTATCAAAAATCTTATGCTTCCAGTTAAAGAAGATGGATCACGAATAGAAGGTGGCTATACTATTTACAATGGAGAACAGGTTGACATTTATTCTGCAGCAATGAATTACATTAATGATAATGTCGCAACTGTGGTGTTTGCTGGAGAAGAATATGGTACAGGTAGCTCACGTGATTGGGCTGCTAAGGGAACACAACTTCTTGGAGTAAAAGCGGTTATTGCCAGAAGCTTTGAGCGCATACATAGATCGAATCTGGTAGGTATGGGAGTATTACCATTGCAATTTAAAGGTAATGATTCAGCACAAAGTCTTAATATACAGGGCAATGAAGAATTTGATATTATTGGCGTAAACGATAATATTAAACCACAGCAAGACTTAACGCTTGTGATAACGTATCCAAACGGTGAAAAAAAGAATGTCGAAGTATTATGTAGAATTGATACACCAATTGAAGTATCCTACTACAAAAATGGTGGAATATTACCTTATGTGTTGAGAGAATTGATAAATGCATAAAAAGTAAGTTATAATTTTTATAAAGGATACACTATTATGACATTGCAAAATTTAGATAAAGATCAGGCAATTGCTGCTTTAAATGTAATTATGGAATATGAATTAGCTGGTGTTGTGCGTTATACACATTATTCACTTATGGTATATGGCTATAATCGTATTCCTATTGTATCATGGTTAAAAAGTAATGCTACTGAAAGTTTAGATCATGCTCATAAAGCAGGGGAGATGGTAACATTATTAGGTGGTCATCCATCATTAAAGATAGGTGAATTACTTGAAACTGAACAACATGATATCGGAGATATTTTGCGTGAGAGCTTAACTCATGAATTGTTTGTTCTTAATAAATATTATGACTTACTTAAAATTGTTGAGGGTAAATCAGTTTTACTTGAAGAGTATGCACGAGAAATGATTGTAAATGAAGAATTACATGTTGATCAAGCTAATAAAATGTTACGTCAAGCTGGACAATTGGAGGTATTTAAGTCTGTATGATGTTGTGAAAGTTTAGGGGTGAATTATACACTTAATATTAATTTAAACTTATGCTAAAATGGATAATTAATTATTCTAAAACTATTTTATTTACTACTTTTAAACTTGCAAAATAACATATATTGAAAGAGGATTAAACTATGAAAAAATTAATTACAATAATTATATTGGTAAGTTATTTAATTACTAGTTGCGGAACTATAATCTATCCAGAACGACGCGGAACAAAATCTGGACGGATTGATCCAGGTGTAGCAATTCTTGATGGATTAGGGTTACTACTTTTTATTATTCCTGGTGTAATTGCATTTGCAGTTGATTTCTCAACAGGTTGTATTTATATAGGCGGACGTTCTAAATATGCGTATTCAGAAAAGATTATGCTTAATAAAAATGAAGATATGTATGCTCAAATCAATCAGATATTAATGAATAACTACCGTTCTTCATTAAATAATGCTATTTTACTTAATTAAGTTTTATTTTATTGTATAAACATTATTTATCTACATTAAAATTAAGCTACCTTATTTGCAGTTGGTTTAATCGGCGATTGACTATTTTAAAAATCAGATTATCTTGTATGGGCTTATGGTAAAATCTATCTTGTTTTTCAACAATAACGTATGGATTTTACCAAATGCATTTCAAAAAAATTACAGAAGTTAACTTAAAAAGTAAAATTGTATTTATTCGTACTGACATGAATGTGCCACTTAAAGATGGTATAATTACTGATGACACAAGGATTAAAGCAAGTTTACCTACAATTAAATATGCTCTTGATTCTGGTGCTAAAGTTATTATTGCAACTCACTTGGGAAGACCCCAAGAAGGTGAGTGTACAAAACAAGACTCAGTAAAACCTATTGCAGATAATCTTTCCCATCTATTAAGTGCTGATGTTTCAATTGTTACAGACATTGATAATCAACTTGACTTTACTAAAACCAATATTGTAATGTTGGAAAATGTACGCTGCAATATTGGCGAAAAGAAAAATAGCTCAGAATTAGGGCAAAAATACGCAAAATTATGTGATGTATTTGTCCATGACGCTTTTGCAACAGCGCATAGAGCTGAAGCATCAACGGATTCGGTTGGCCAATTTGCTAAAGAAGTTTGTGCGGGACTTTTAATGAGTCAAGAATTAGATGCTTTAAAGAAAGTATCACAATCTCCTAAAAAACCGGTAGTTGCAATTGTTGCTGGCTCTAAAGTTTCTACTAAACTTACCATTCTAGAAAACTTGGCGGATAAAGTTGATGTATTGATTGTAGGTGGAGGTATTTTAAATACGTTTCTGTCAGCAAATGGAACTAATGTTGGAAAGTCATTATTTGAGCCAGATTTAGTCTTATCTGCGAAGTCAATTATGGAAAAAATGCAAGCTCGTGGTGCTGTAGTGCCTTTACCTGCTCATGTTGTGGTTGCTAAAGAGTTTAGCGGAGAAACAAAAGCATTTTCAAAAACAGTTAGTGAACTTGATGCAGATGATATGATTTTAGATATCGGCATTGATTTTGCACATGAAATAGCCCAGATAATTAGTAAAGCAGGTACAATAATTTGGAATGGACCTGTTGGGGTTTTTGAGTTTAATCAATTTGCAAAAGGCACAGAGATTATAGCTAATAGTATTGCTAATAGCTCTGGGTTTAGTCTTGCTGGTGGTGGAGACACTATTGCAGCAATAAATAAGTTTAGAATCTTTGATAAGATTAGTTATGTATCAACTGCAGGTGGTGCGTTGTTGGAGTTTTTAGAGGGTAAAAAGCTGCCAGCAATAGCTTTATTAGAGCAAAAGGGGAGCATGAATTAATATGGTAACTTTTACAGTTAAGGATTTATTTCAAGGAAAAGTACAATTAGACCAAGTTGTTATTGTTAAGGGCTGGGTAAGAAATCGCCGAGATTCAAAAGCTGGATTATCCTTCATAACAATAAATGATGGTTCTTGTTTTGATTCGGTTCAGGTAGTTGCCAATAACACACTTTCTAATTATGATACTGATATATTAAAAATTACCAAAGATTGTTCAGTTATTGTTACCGGTAAAATAGTGCAATCATTAGGTAAAGGCCAGGCTATAGAGATAGTTGCAGATATGGTTGAAGTTGTAGGTTTTGTTGAAAACCCTGATTCATATCCAGTATCTCCTAAACGCCATACAGTTGAGTACTTGCGTGAGTATGCCCATCTAAGAACTAGAACTAATCTATTCTCTGCGGTTACTAGGGTCAGAAATACAATTTGCTTTGCTATTCACGAATACTTAAATCAGAATGGTTTTTATTGGATACATACTCCAATTATTACAGCGATGGATGCTGAAGGTGCTGGTGAGATGTTTAGAGTAACCGCACTTGATTTAAATAACATGCCGCGTACTGAAAATGGATCTATTGATTTTAAGCAGGATTTTTTTGGTCGCGAAACTTTTTTAACTGTGTCAGGTCAGTTAAATATTGAGGCATATTGTTGTTCTATGTCAAAAGTTTATACGTTTGGACCAACATTTAGAGCAGAGAATTCTAATACAACCAGGCATTTGGCAGAATTTTGGATGGTTGAACCAGAAATTGCATTTGCAAATCTTATGGATAATGCAGCATTAGCAGAAAGCTTAATTAAATATGTTTTTAAAGTTATTTTGGATAAAAATTCTGATGATATGCGGTTTTTTGCCGAGTTTGTTAATAAAGAAGCTGTTATTCGCTTAGAAACTCTTGCTAATAGTAATTTTGAAATGATGACTTATACAGATGCGATAGATAAATTATTAAAATCAAATAAAAAATTTGAAAATCCAGTTTCATGGGGGATTGATCTTGCATCAGAGCATGAGCGATGGTTGTGTGAAGAATATGTAGTTAAACCAACTATTGTGACAGATTATCCTAAGGATATTAAGGCATTTTATATGCGACTTAATGAAGATGATAAAACAGTTGCTGCTATGGACATTCTTGCTCCAGGGATAGGCGAAATTGTTGGTGGATCACAACGTGAAGAGCGTTACGATATGTTAGTTAAACGCATGCACGAAACTGGTATGAGTGAAGAGCAGTTGTATTGGTACTTGGATTTACGTAGGTTTGGTACAGTCCCACACTCTGGATTCGGTATTGGCTTAGAGCGTTTGGTAAGCTATGTTACTGGAGTGCAAAATATTCGAGATGTGATTCCATACCCTAGAGCTAGTAAAACAGCTAATTTTTAAATTTTTATTAAATGTTTGGAAAAAATGAATAAGTTTTTAGTTAGTTTTTGTGGTTTGATAATATTGTGTATAGTGTCATGTGCGCCTACCCCTAATGAAATTGTAATGAGTGTTAATCAGGGGCAGTGTTTGACTGGTGGTATAGATGGCGCACCAATGAATAATCCTAGAGTAGCACCATACTGCATGTCAGTTACACTACAAAATAATAATAGTGGTGAGAATGCTAATAATGTACAAGTTACAACTAATGGGATAACTTTAGGCTATTTTGCTATTGCTAATAATGGAACAGTGCAGAGCTATTCATCACCTATTTGTGACAACAATGCTTCAGGTGGAGTATGTCCAAGTGGAACGGGAGTATCACAAATTGGTAATATTACAATTTATGATCCAAATAATTGTGCTACACAACAAGGAAGTAAAGTTAATACCTTGATGGCCGGTGGTGGTACTTGTACTTTCTATCTACAGATTTCTGCAGAATCATTTGCAGCAGGTAGTTATCCTATAAATATTACTTATAATTATACTAACTCTAATCAAAACTATAATATTTCAACTACTATATTTCAGAATGTTAGACTCTATGCCGGTGGATTATTCAGCACCTATACTATGAATAAGGGAACATGGGAATCTGCATTAAATACTGCAAATAATGTAAGTACGATGATACATGACAATTATGGTAATGTTTATTTTAATAGTGGTGAATCTGTATTTCAATATAATGGGTTATCTACCACTCAATTGGGTTCAAATTTGAGCGGTAAAGTTAATAGTTTAACTCTTGATTCCAATAATAATCTTTTAGCAGCAACACAAAGTGGACTATATTATTATAATATTAGTAATTCAATAGCTTGGTCTTCACTAATTGATACTAAAGGTGTTATATCTAATAATACACCTACAATTGGTATAGCAACTACAGAATCATCTAATACAAATCTTATTTATGTTATAGAATCAAATATAGTATTTTCATGTGTTGAAAGTGGAGCCATTAGCCCAACTTTGGCATGTACTACAATAACACCTAGTGGGACATTTAACTACTACTCAAACTCAATTGATGCATTTAATGGTTCATTATATGTTGGTGCAAATAGTGGATTTGAATCATATACAAATAGTTGGGAAAGTTTTACAATTAATCCAGCATTAACTGGAAGCTCCTATGTGTCAAGTGTATTTGTTAATAATAATGGTGCTTATTTTGGTATAAGTGCTGATGCTTTAGTTAGTGAAAGTTCTATATATTATTGTAGTGCTGGAGGAAAATCGTGTGTTGCAGAATCTAGTAATAGTGGTAATTATGTCGTAGGCAATATTAATGCACTGGTGCTTGATGGGGCTAATAATATATATGCTATTGGTAATAATATAAATTCAGCAGATTTTAATAATAGTGGTGTTCATGGGGTATATGAAAGTGGAATTGGTGCTATTAAATGGCAACCAATAGTTGGTAATGTTGAATCCTTATCTACTTTAACTGTAGTTTCGTCATTATCTTCTAATTAAGTTAGTATTCATTTAGATTTGTGGTGAGTTTAGCGATAAGGAAAGAAAATGAAGTATATATTTTATATAGTTAGCTTGTGCTTTGTATTATTCTTGTTTACTGGCTGCGCACCACAAACAAGTATGACTGTCACCACAACACCAGGCAATTGTCCTGGAGGTCAAGTAAGTGCTCCATATTGTATGGCAGTTCAGATGCAAAATAATTCAGGAGGCCAAAATTGGATTTCAAGTACAAATTATCCATTCACTAATGTGTCAGTATCCGTATCAGGGGTAAATAATATTCTTTCTCCCTCAACAAATGCTAGTATGGATCCGAATGGCTGCACCAAAAATAGTACTGTTCCTGGTGGCAGCTGTACCTTCTATTTGCAGATTAACCAAGAACAATATCCAGTAGGAAATGTTACTCCTGTGACCATCACGATTAATTATGCAGTTAATAATGAATTATCTGCAGTATTTGGCGGTGATGGAGGCACAACGAATAGTTATACGTTTACTATTCATGAATATACTAATTTATATGCAGCACAGCAAAACGGTAGAATTTTAGTTTACAATAAAAATGGGACAACCACTTATAATATAGAATCTATCGCAACAACTAAAATTCAGTCTGTAGCAACAGATAATTCAGCATTTGGTTATGTTTGGATAGCTACCAACCAAGGTATGTATTGGTTTGGTATTGAGAGCTCTAGTGGCAATACAACTTATAATCCTCCAGGAAGTACAAATGCAGGAATTAGTAATATTTTTACTTCGCAGCCTTCTCCTTTTGAGTCAGCTGCAACAAGCCCTACTACTATGTATGGAGTAAGTGGCTCGATTTATCCATTTACATTTTCGAGTATGAGTTGGGGTACAACTGCTTTGGCAACTTCACCTACTGGTGTATTAAATAATGTTAATGCAGTTTCCTTTTCGGGTAGTTATATGGTACTTACTAATGGAAGTATTGTATATGCCTGCCCTACATCTGGTACTAGTGGGACTTGTAACCAAGAGGCTACTCCCTTAACTAAAATAACTAGCCTTGGATTTGTATCAACAATATCTCAAACTGGTTATACAGGATTATATGTTGGAACAGAAAGCGGTCTATATGCTGAATCAGGAATAAGTTTTCCTCAGCCAGCAGGTACAACCAATCAATGGGCCAATGTAACTGGAGGTGGCTTAACCGAAAGTGCTATAATTAACGTTATTACAACAGATGATGCTGGTAATGCATATGCTGGTGATAATAGTGGAAATATATGGCATATTTCTGGAGGTTCTAATACAGCTACTTTACTTGCTAAAGTTAGTTCAAGCCCAATTACTGCACTTATCTTTGATAATATAGGAAATATTTTATTTGCTACATCAGATACAACATTATACCAATGTCCATTATCAGGGTCTTGTAGTGCAGTTGCTAATATAGGAAATGCTACTATGGTAGATTTGGCTATAGGATCTACATTATCAAATTAAAAGTAATACGGTCCCAAAACTTAATTATACTTTATTGCCTACTCCCTGTGTGCTAGTAGTACACAGCTTCGTGCGCGTCGCGCCTAATTAATTTTGTTTTATATTAATCTGAGAGATAAATAAGTAATATGAGTGAGAAAAAATATAATTTTAAACAAGCGAAGTTTTTTGATACAGTAAACCACTTATCAACTTTGCCTAAAACTAGTATCAAAGAAATTGCTATTGTTGGACGATCTAATGCAGGGAAATCCAGTTTATTAAATACTTTAACTAATCAAAATAAATTAGCGTTTACTTCAAAAACTCCAGGTAGAACCCAGCATATTAATTATTTTAGTTTACCTCAAGAAGGTATATTTCTTGTGGATTTACCTGGATATGGCTATGCCAAAGTTCCTGAAGCAATAAGAAAACATTGGATTACTTTACTTGGGCAATATCTTGAATCAAGGAAAGAAATTGCCGGGTTAGTAATAATTATGGATGCCCGTCACCCGTTAAAAGAACTAGATTATAGAATGCTAGAGTTTTTTTCCCCAACCAATAAACCTATTCATATTGTTTTATCTAAATCGGATAAGCTAAATAATCAAGAAAAGAGAGCTGTGCTTACTCAAGTTCAAAACCAATTAACTAAAGATGGATTTGCAAATTTTACAGTACAATTATTTTCTTCATTAAAGAAAACTGGGGTTGAAGATCTAGAAAAAGTGCTAAATTCTTGGCTTTAAATGGGTTACAAAATGGTTGGTGTAAACTAATATTTTTAATTAAGGACATTTTTTTGGAAATATACTGCTAGAAGCTATGTTAGCATGGAAAACCAATTACAATCAAACAAAGATCTAGTTATTCAACTATTTAAAAGCGTTTTTGAAGAAAAAAATCCTGACTTTATAAAAATCACTCAATTGTTAAGTTCGAGCTATATTCAAAATGTAAATGGAAAAGTAATAAATTATAGTGACTTTATAAGTCATATAAAAGCTCAAAGATTAGTAGTTGATCAAATAAAAATTCAATTTATAGATATTTTATCAGAAGGTAATAAAGTAAGTACTCATCATATTGTTGATGTTTATAAGAAAACAGGTGATCTTTCTAAATTTGAAGTATTTGCAATTTTTACTGTTCAGAATAATAAAGTTATCGCATGTAATGAACTAACTCGTTTAATATCCGGTTCATCAGATGATGAAGATCTTGGGTCCAGAACATAATAATTTGCGCAGTGTTTAAGTTGTGATGAAAGCTTCTGCTTCAACTTCAACTAAACAGTCTCCTACTAACCCTGCTTCTATCAACGTATTTACTGGACGAATATTTTTGAACTTTTCTCCATGTATACGTGCAACAGTTTCCCAATGATTAATGTCGCTTACATAAGTACGTGTTATTATGATGTCTTCAAATTTTCCACCAAGTGCTATTATAGATTGCTCTATCCTATCTAATATAAAATGCATTTGTTTTGTAGGATCACCTTTTCCTATAATGCCTTCAGGTCCAGTAGCTGTAGTGCCTGCAACTATAATTCTATTGCTTACACGAATTGCTCTGGAAAAACCAGCAATTTCTTCCCAAACAGTATTTGTACTATAATTTTTTCTTATTGGTTCAGTCATTATTAGTTTTGTAAATTATTTCTTATTTCTTATTTTTATCGCCACCACCAAACATATTACCAATTGCATTAGTGATACCCTTACTTACTTCATTTATAGCTTTATTTCCACCTTGATCGCCTATTGATTTTTTTATTTGTTCACCAACAGCTTGATTGATCCCTTGTTTTACAGCATTTTGAATTTGTGCTTTATTTTGGGTGACAGCATAGCGTAATAACTGCTGTTCAATTGAAGCCCAATCTAGGGATCCGCTAGGTTTAGAAGTTGTTCCTGCGATATTAATAGGAAACGCTAGATGCTTAAATGCTGGATTTATTCCATTTACTAGTAGTTTGCTACTAGCATGATAATTTAAAGCATGAGTAACTAGGTTTATTGAACCATTTCCAACTACTTCAGCACTTGGACCGCTTAGCTTGAAATTAGATGGATTTATAATTCCATGATTTATGGTGGTATTAACACTTAAGCTTCCAAGGTTAGTAGTTTGGCTATAATCCTTATTCCCAGGCTTAGTAACGGTACTTACTTTTTGTTTCATAGAGTTAATTGTGTTAAGGACTTCGGTAGCGTTTGCTAAAATTTTGGTTACATTATCATTACCTTGACCTGCTTTATTAAGCGTTTTGTCCAGATCTAAAATAAGTTTATCTAAGCTAAATCCTTTTGCCGTAATATTAGCAATTTTTATGTTTTGTTTTCCATTTAGATTTCTTAGAAGATTACTTCCAGTAAAACTAGAATTACCGATAAGTTGGATTTGACGCATTGGTACTTTAAAGCCATTTAGATCAGTTAAATCTGCTGCATCAAGGCTATCTATCAATATATTTTCGTTAACAGATAATGGCTTAATCGAAGATATATTTAAATTACCAGTTAGATTGGTATTACTGGCTCTAATTTTTAATCCTTGTAAATTAAGCGAATTATCAGTGCCGCTAATTATGCTACTTATTGCAAAGCTACTTAACCATTTTGTATTAGCTAATTTTGGTACAGATTCACCTAGTTGTGAAATAACCTGATTTAATGAAAATGTTGGTAGATTGAAATCACCATTAAATTTAGGCTTTGTAAAATTGTTGACTGTTAAATTAGCATTACCATGTAAGGTATTGCCAAAGCTAAAATTCGTGTTATTTAGTTTTGCACTAGATGAAGTTGCTTGAAATTGAGTATTTAACGCAAAACTATTAAGTAAAGGTTTATGAGCTGCAATTTCTGCCATTCCTAAATTATCTAATACATTACTTAAATTAAAGTTTGGAATATTAATTTTGCCATTGATTGCTGGGTTAGAAAAATTTTCAATATTAAGTTTAGCAAATATTAACCTTAGCTTATCACTTAAATTAACTTGCAAATTATTTAAATTTATATTATTTTTATCTCCGCTAAATCCATCAGTACTTACTGTAACGCTATTTAATAATGGCTTATTTTTACGGGCATTAACTGTGATGTCTAAACTGTCTAGAATTTGGTTTAAATTAAATGGATCTAAACTTAATTTTCCTTTATAACTTGGATTATTTAGGTTCACTACTTTAAGGTTGGTTTTACCTTTTAGCTTATTACTAAGATTAAAGTTAAAATCTTCTATAGTTATGTTATTTTTATCTCCATCGATGTGTCCGGCAAAACTTAAGTTATCTAGTAAATTAAGTTTTTTTGCGTTTGATAATTTAAACTGCTGCATTAGCTGATTGGCTAATAATTTGGTGATTTCAATATCCCCCGTAAAGACTGGGTTTTTAAAATTTTGAGCTTTAAAATTAAGTTTAGCTAGAACTTGATCATTATAGTTAAGATTTACCTTCTTTAAATTAACCAATTCCAGACTTTGATCAAACTGTACTTTACCATTAAAGCCTGTATCTAAAATTAACTTAATGTTATTTAATGCATAATGTTTTTGACTGTCAAAATCATCATAACTAATTGTAGCTTTAGTAAAGCTAAAGTTACTTAATTCTAGCTGTAATTTTTGCTCTTTTTCTCCTTTTATCTTAGATGTTTCTTGTTCTGGTTCTGGTGGAGTAAAAGTCCAGTTATTTTGGCCATGTTGTTTGATTAGAGCTAAATTCAAGCCATCAATGGCTAGGGTTTTAATTATAATACGATGTGTTAAAAGAGGTAATAATGCAACTGAAACATCTGCTGAATCAATAGTAACAAAGTTTTTAGTATTAAACCCAGTGGGATTAGATAAACTTACCTGTTTTAAATTAACTCCTAAATTTGGATAGATTTTCCAGCTGATGTCGCCACCTAGGGTTAGAGTTCTTCCTGTTGATTGGTAAACTGCTTTTTCAATAAGAGGTTTAAATCGATTTGGATTAACTAGTGTAACTACTAATGTTAAACCAACTATACAAAAAATTATTACGCTAACTATACTTATTATAGTGTATTTTAGAAATTTTTTCATAAATTAGACTCAAAAAATAAAATTTATTTGGGGCCTTACTACCTGACAAAATATAATTAGATCATTAAAAATTTAACATTAAAACATAGAGTTGGCTTATACTTACGGTGACAAAACCTTTTAACTCACTGTAGGAGCCAATATGCAAGCAAGCCAACTCAAAGATATTGTAT
>JBKDHQ010000152.1:0-3471 GCA_046336365.1 Neisseriaceae bacterium | reverse complement strand
AGAGATGGTGATGCCAGGAGACAACGTTCGCATATCAGTAGAGTTGATAGCGCCAATTGCGATGGAAGAGGGGTTACGCTTTGCAGTACGTGAAGGTGGTAGAACTGTAGGTGCTGGTGTAGTTTCTAAAATTTTGTCATAGGTTTTGAGGTAATATTTTATGCAACAACAAAAACAAAATATTCGTATACGTTTAAAATGCTATGATCATTTGCTTATTGATAAGTCTGCTGAGGAAATTGTTGAAACAGCAAAACGTACCGGTGCAGTTGTTAAAGGGCCAATCCCTTTACCAACTAAAAAAGAACGTTATGATCTTCTACGTTCACCACATGTTAATAAAACATCACGTGATCAGTTAGAAATCAGGACTCATTTACGCTTAATGGAAATTGTTGAGCCTTCAGATAGAACGATTGATGCTTTAATGAAGCTTGATCTGCCTGCTGGAGTAGATGTAGAAATTAAGCTACAGTAAGAGATGGTGGAAATTAATTATCCCTTGGATAATTCCAGGGGTGATTTAAAAAAGAAGCTATTTAAGCTTCTTTTTTAATTTTCTGAAGGTAAAGCAGATGACTGATGAAAAAAAATATACCAATTATTGGGGTTATTTTGTTGTTTAAATACTGTACCTGATTCATTGCCAGATTCTACAGTAAAACTTTCTGAGAATGTGTTAGGCATATACTGATATACAAATGTAAATCGAGCTTTTGTAACAGATTCAAAAGGAGTGCCGGATTCTGTAACAAAATCATAATCACCTACATATCCGCCAAATCCACATCCTAAAGCGTCTGCTATATTTGATTCTGGATTAAAAGACATAATAGGATGTTTTGCTAAAAATCCAGTAAAATAGTCATAAATGCTTTGAGTGCCTAGTCTTTGGACATGGCTTAGTGTGGGTTGTAATGTTGCTCCAGGAGTATAAAAACTCATGGTAAAGAAACCAGCATTTACATAGAAATCAGATGACTCAGGGTTGGTATAATAATATTGTAAACCTTGCCCCCATTTTGTTAATAATGATTGAGCCGTAGCATCTGTAAATGTTGGATAGGGGCAAACATCAGGAGTAGTAGCGCCAGCACTGCATGCTGTGATTGTTGTGGCTATTAAACCTGTAAATAAAATATTTATTGGGTTTTTAATAAGTTTTTTCATACATAACTCCGTACTCATAAATATCAAAGTGGTGGATTATAACACAATATAAAAATTTAACGATTAGTAATATAAGTTATTTGAGTATTAGTAACATATTACTTTAATTCTAACTTTTTTATTAATTAAAATAGATATGTACGTATGTATCAATATAAAATATAATCTAAAAAAGTAAAAACTCATGTAACAAAATGTCAATTCATTTTAAAATTTATGCACAGTTTTACTGTAATAATTATTAGGTGATTTTTACACTTAAACTTTTTGGACATAAATGTTTTGCATATATTGTATAATCCTTTAAAAATTATAGGATAAATTATTATGAACGTAAACGCTAGTAACCATAGAGCAACACATAAGGTAGGCCAATATTCGCAAGCTGGTAAAAAACTTATTGAGGGTCGAAGCAAAACTGATACTGAGCAATCATCAGTCAAAGATAAAGGATTATTTCAAAGTAAAAGTGCTCGATTATCTGGTAAAATTAAATTTTATATGAAAGATAATACTGTTCAATTTAAAGATGGATTAGAGAGTTATTTTTCATCTGAGAATTTTTATTCTTTATGTTGTGAATTTTATGCATTATCATCTACTTTAAGCAATAAAAATAAGACAAAGATTTTGTCCGGATTTACCAATAAAGTATTGGATGATTTTAATGAAGTATATAAAAGTTTGAAACGTAAAGACGAGTATCATTTAAAAAAAATAATTAGAGATGTATTAGATACTTTAAAAACAAATGACTTGAATATAGCATCCATAACTTCAATTTTAATTAATCCCTATTTAGAAGTTGAAATGGCATCTCATCAAAGACCTACTTTAAATAATCAAAACACTTCTAAATTAAATAATAATAAACTAGATCATCAAATAGAGAAATTTTTAACAAATTTGCTAGATAAATATTCATTAAGAAAAAATGATATTGACGAGAATTTTTTGAAATCTCTAGATCAACAATTTAATGTTGCGCAAGTAATTCAAGGTGTGAAAATTTCAGAATGGAATGATAATAAATCAGTTAATAGTATTAATTTGAAGTTCAATTTTAACATAGTTGCTTTCATAATATGTTTTGCCATTGTTGTAGGTCTTCATATGTTTAAAGGGAAATCTGTTAACTATGATGTTATTTTTACCAATTTAACTTGGATTATAGTAACCGTCATTTTATCTGTTATGTATAACAAATCCCAAAATCGTGCTGAAAAGATAAAAAGAGAGAATGACGTTATAAGGTCTGAAAAGTTAAAAGAAATTAAAAATGATAGTTTTGAAGTTTTAAAATTTGAATTTGAGACATACTTTAAAGACGTAGATAATAATGCTGAAATTGAAAGTCACCTTATCTCTTTGCTTAAAAAGTATATTATAATTCCAAATATTAAATTAAAGTATGAAAAGCGTATGCCAAAAACAAATGAGCTTAAAGTAACAGAATTATCATATAATTTAGTTGAGGTTGAAGAGGATAACAGTAAAGATGTACCACTAGATTATTATTCAAGAAGCCAATTAAACGATATAGTTCCTAGCTTAAGAAAAAAAACGGCCAAAATTGAAAATAGTAGAGAACAAGAAAGAAATGCCTCTGACTTGACAAAAGAAATAAAAATTCAATCTAATAAGCAAAAATAACTAGTTGAAAATATCAAATTGTCCATACAAGATGATGATATTATCATTCCCGCATATTATATAAATGATAAATACCCATCAAAAAATATATTATACAGAAAGCTTACAGAGGTAGTTAGTAAAAATGGAAATAAATATTATATTTATTGGGATAAAAAATTTCTCGTTGATAATAAGCATACACAAGCTATAAATGCTTTAAAAAAAGTATTTTTAGAAGGTAAAGAAGTTAAATCTAAATTAAGCTCTGCGGGGATTAAACTACTTTACCCGCCAGTATCTCTTAATAAAAATGGTTTAGTTTTTAGCCATGAACTTAAAACTTTATCTAAAGATTTTAGCCGTACAAGAATATATGGTCTAATTCACCCTACTGAGATAGGCTTTATAGTTATATTTTGCTATTTTGACCGAAAAGGTAAACTTACAGGGCATTGATTATAAAGAATTTATAAGAACAACTGATCTGAGGAATAGATCTATAAGTTTAAGTTATTCCAAACTTAATTTATCCTAAAAAACGTAGTTGAATATTAAAAATTAATGCAGACCGTTATTTACCAATTTATTTATAGAAAATTTAGTTTCACCAAATTGGTGAGTGTTTAATTTTGTAATTTCTTTTTATTATCAATTGATTACAAACAT
>JBKDHQ010000151.1:0-10106 GCA_046336365.1 Neisseriaceae bacterium | reverse complement strand
ATCTTGCTTTTGCATGTGGTGATTCAATACTTAGAACTCAATTATTTAATTTACTCACGGGACAGCCAATAAAATCAAGCTCTAAGATACAAAATATAATGTTAAATTTTTAAAGATCTAAAAAATGTCAGGTAATAAGCTAATCGTCCATAAAATTTAATGATCCATCACTTGGTCATACTGTCAATAATCCTAAACTTTATGTTATATGGGTTTTTCGTTGAAAATATAAAGTTAAGCTATGCCAACCAGGTCCTCATGTTTAAATACTCCAAAGTGAGTACTTAATTTAATTTTGATAATTAGTAGGAGCAATAACTAAATCTCGAATACAAACTGATTGTGGCTGATTATAAACAAACTTAATAACATTAACAAAATCTTCTACTTCGATTTTATCCCAGGTTCCTTGACGTACTTTTCTAGATAAAGGTGTATCTATTAATGCTGGTGAAATATTACAAACTCTTATATTATATTTAGCCTCACTTACGCGAAGTGAATCACTTATACTTTTAACATAGGCTTTGGATGCACCATAAACAGCAGCCAAAGGCCGTGGATATCGATCAGCTAATGAACTAATATTTATTATTGTGCCTAATTGTTGTTTTCTCATATAAGGCAATACTAATTCTATTGCATTGGTTAACCCTTTAATATTAACATCGATCATCTGCTGAATTTTTGTAGTATCAATATTACAAAAATCATTATAATAAGCAGTACCCGCACAATTAATCAAACAACCAATATTGTGTGTATTAGCAATATTTTCAATTAATGTTTTTAGTTTTTGATAATCGGTTATATCACACGCTATATATTGAAAATTTTTATAAGATAATTCTAATAAATTATTTATATTTTTAGATACAACAATAATCAATTTATCTGAAAATGTTTCACAAAATTGTTTTACACATTCAAAACCAATACCACTATTTCCTCCGGTAATAATAATTACCTCACTCATAAATAACTCCCAGTCAAATAAAATCTAAATATAACGGTGCATGGTCGGATACTTCATCACTTAATACTTTAAAATCATTTACAATTATTTCAGGTGAAATAAAAATATAGTCAGCAAACTTTTCATCTTTTTCATAAAATTTGGTTCTAGTAGATTTTATTTTATATAAGTCAATAAGATCTTTCATTCCCTCCCCAATTATTTCTATGCTTTTAGTATCCGGTCTTAGGTTAAAGTCTCCGCATATTACCTTAGGCTTATTAATTGTTTTCATAAAATTTTTAATTATATTTGCCTGATTTATTCTTATAACTGTATCTGTTTTACCCATACCATTCCAAAGTCCATGAATATTCATAATAAAATAATTTTTATCACCATAACAAAAATCTAACCATTGTAAATTTCTAGAATGTGTTGGGCCATTGCCAATGTAATTCGGATTATTATAAATATTTACTTCGCCCTCACCTATGATTTTGATTTTTTTATTTACAAACATACAAATTCCATATATATTATCAACAACTGGTCTAAATAGACCTTGATGATTTGGCAATAATAATTGTAATTCTGAAAATAAGTTTAAATTAACTTCTTTATCATCGGTAGATATTTTACGTTCTGCATTATAATAAACCTCTTGAAAACAAAATATATCTATTTCCCGACAAGAATTTATAAAATCAAAAAGTGGTTTTCCAACATGACCACTCCACATATTCAAACTAATGATTTTCATTTATAATATTTTCCAAAATTTTTTGTTTCATATGAAACATTTTTTGATAATATCAAATTATTACAATTTTTATTACTCAACTTATCATTACTACTTTAAATAAATGATACACTTAATTAAATTTTTGAAGATGTCAAATTAATCAAGCTCTCTATAATTAAATTCGCCAGTATCATAATTTAAGTTACTAGCTAGCTTCAGGAACTTAATATTTTTTTCAGGCTTAATTTTTTCACAAAGTCTATGATGCCAACCAAAATATATTGCAGTTGGTTTTATAGCCTTTATCTTAATCCCTTTATTAAGCAGCCAAATACTTGCATTACCATGTTTATGCGAAGCAACAATACGTAACTCTTTTTCATTACTCCAAGCCATATCTTTACTCATATAATAGAGTAAGTAACTATCTTTACTTTTTATAAAACAATTTTCTATATTTTTAAGTGGATCAAATTTATCTTCATATTTTACTTATTGCACTTCAATAAAATATTCATTCTTATTTACAACACCAAATTCATCAATCTCTAGCAGGTTTGAGTTATATGCATGAATATCTGTCATAAGAGAGTAAAGTAAATCTTTTAAATCATATTCAGCAACAAATCCAGTTCCAGTACCAGCATATAATCCCCACATTTGATGAGATTTAAATGATAAAGGACTATGTTCAGTTAAGCAGAATATTTTATTTCTATGTTTTATTTCATAAACAATATCTTCCCAATCATAATTATATTTATCCTGATCGCTTTCATTTTTATAATATCCATAATGAAACCTTCTTATTATTTCTGATAGAGGTTTTTTTATATTAGATCTATTAATTTTTTCTTCACTTAATTCTAAGTTACAATCTAAAATATCATTGAAATTAACTGGACTAGAAAAATAAATTTCCCCATCGATAACACTAGATAAGTAGTCATTATTATTTTGATACTTATATACTTTTATCCCAGCAATCTTCTCTAACTTACTTTTTAGTTGCCCTTCTTCATAGTCTATTAATTGTAAAATTAGCCTTTCAGGCAATAGTAATTCTTCCATTATAAGTCTCTTAAAAATTAAAACTCTTGAGATAAATTAATATATTTATTATAAGAAAATAAGAAAATCTTTGATATGTACATAATAGTAAAATTAAATTTACTTAAGCTGGATTTCAACTTAATTTTATATTAAATAAAATTATTAATATATAAGTATCTGGATCCCCACTTTTTATTAAATAAGGGATATTTGATACATAGATATATCAATTAGCTAATAAGATATAATTTATATGTATTATATAAATTTAAAAATTAATAGAATTCATGTATATTTGCAACACACCAACTAAACATAAAGTATAACATAGTTAAACAAACTGTTTAGCCTAAATATTTAGATAATATATTTATAGTTTTTTCTGATGCCCCAGTATATTCATTAATGAATCTTTTACTATTTTCAACTAATTCACTATATTTAATTTTATCGCTTAATATAGTATCTATTTCTCTAAAACATTCACTTATATCTTTAACTTGTATAGCACAATTTTCCTTTAATGCATTATTAGCTATAGTTTCAAAATTAAACATTGATGGTCCAAAAATAACTGGTTTATTTAAAAATAACGGCTCCAATAGATTTTGTCCACCATTATTACTAAAGCTTCCTCCAATAATAGCTAAATCACAAATATTATAATATTGCATCATTTCTCCCATGCTATCGCCTAAAAGCACCAACGTTTCATTATCTAATTGCTTATTATCTGATCTTTTTTGATATTTTATATTATTTTTTATTAAAATATTTTCAACATAGGAAAATCTCTCTAAGTGTCTTGGAATAATAATAATTAAGTAATCAATATTATTTGGTAGATTATCAATTATAATATCTTCTTCCCCCTCTCTGGTGGAAGAAAAAACTACAACTTTTTTATCTTTTATTTGTTCTTTTAAGAAATCAAACTTGTTCAATTTACTTTTATCATATATAAAATCAAATTTTGTACTACCTATTACATTTATTTCTTTCTTATATCCTAATCTAATAAAATTATTTTTAGTTATCTCATCTTGACATAAAATTCCATTAAAACAATTTAGTATAGGTGCAAGAAAGAATTTTGCCTTATTATAACCACTAAATGATTTATCTGATAATCTAGCGTTAATTAGAAATAAAGGAATTTTAAATTTATTAGCATAAAATATTAAGTTAGGCCAAATTTCAGTTTCCATTATCATGCCTAACTTTGGTTTAAATGTTTTATAAAAGTTTTTTACTGCATGAGGTAAATCATATGGAATATAATGAATGATTACATCTTTATATAAATTAGTAGCTGTTGCCCTACCGGTTGGAGTCATTGAAGTTATTAATAATTTATAGTTTGGATATTTTAGATTTAGAATTTGAACTATTTTGGCTATTGCACTGGTCTCTCCAACAGATACTGTGTGTATCCATATTATAGGTTTTGTTTCATTATTATTTATATTTACGCCAAATCGTTCATTCCAAAACAACTTATAATCACTATTTTTCCTAGATCTTTTCAATAAGTATAACGGAATAAAAGGTGAAATTAAGTATATGAGTATTGAATATAAATGTCTCATTATCATGCTTTCATAATCTTATCAAATAATAAATTTATCTCTTTATAGTCAGGAATTAATTGAATACCTCCTAAATTTTTAGAAATATCAGTTTCAATAATTCCAGTTTTTTTAGAATCAGTATTAGTATATAATGCTATTGTTTTTTTGTTTAAAGCATTTGATAAATGAATTAATCCTGTATCTACCCCAATAATAAAAGAAGCACCATATATTAAAAAATAAATTTCAGAAAAACTGTAAATCTTTTCAGGTACAATGACACGATCTGAATTAATCTTATTTTTAATCTCAAACGATTCTTGTTTTTCTTTTTTATTACCATAAGGTAATATTATTTTTAACTTAGAATTTTGCAATATATGATTAGCTACATTTATCCAATTTTCAATCGGATATTTTTTTTCATCTTTAGATGCAGCATGAAAAAATATAACATATTCATAATCAACTATTTTTATATTTTCTTCTTTAAAATATTCTTCAATTCCAAAATCAATATGCTGTAAGTTAATATTATAATTAAATATTTTTTGACATAATAATCTATTTTTTGTAGTAGCTAAAACATTTTTACTTATTTTTATCTTATTTTTATATAAAAATGATGCTAACTTTTCTCGTGCTGAACTACAATCATATCCATATACATTTCCATTAAAATATCTTGTTAGAATTGCACTTTTTATTAATCCTTGTGAATCAATAATAAAATCATATTCTTTATTTTCTAATTGCTTATACCAATTTCTAAAATTATAAATTAACTTTATTTTATTTTTTTTCCATTTTCTAAAAGGAACTGTTATAACATTATTCACATTTTTGTTATATTTTAATAAATCTTTAAAACTTTCATCAACAACCCAATCAATACAAACATCTTTTATATTATTTTTTATATCATAAACCATTGGAAATGTATGTATTATGTCACCTATTGAGGATAATCTAATAATTAAAATTTTGACCATATATAAAATTAACTCTCTTAATTACGTACTGTACAAAACTTATGTATAAGTACTATAATAAAAATTAAATAATAACATTATTATAAACAAATTTTAAGGTCAGATAAAATTTATATACATTTTGTTCTATACTAAAAGATAAGTTATTCACAGTATTACCCATAGTTTAATATGCTGATAACAATCAATATATCAAACTTACTAACAGGTAAAAATAAAATTAATAATAAATATAAAATAGAATAATAATATAAACAAATTAAATAATAATAAAAAGGAAAACTATTTTTTGAGAATCTACTAAATTTATAAAATTAAAGAATATGATATAATTTTGACTTAACATTCAGTTTTAAATAATTTTAAATAAAGGTTAATAAAAAGATAATTGAATAAATTTAAGTTGAAGAACTATAAACTATATCTAATCTAATAATTATTGTAAATATCAAAAATAAGCAAGCCTTATATAAATATAAACAGAAACTCTATAAAAATTGATATAGCCTTTATAATCAAAATAAAACTAGCTACTAACAGTTAAGTATAAAATAATATTCGAAAGTTACTTATAATGAAAGAAGAAAAATATACAATAGAAAAAGTCACATATTTAAAAAAATGGACTGATCATTTATTTAGTTTTAGAACAACAAGAAACGAAAGTTATAAATTTATACCAGGTCAATTTGCAAGACTTGGTGTATTAAAAGAAGATAATACTTTTGTGTGGAGACCATATTCAATAGTATCTGCTGATTATGATGAAGAATTAGAGTTCTATTCAATAATAGTACCAGACGGCGAATTTACACAACGTTTAAAAAATATAAACATAGGGGATGATATATATATTGACAAAACCAATTATGGATTACTTACAACAGATAGATTTGAAAATGGTAAACATCTGTGGTTACTGTCAACAGGTACTGGATTAGCACCTTTTATCTCTATATTATATGAATTTTCAGTTTGGGAAAATTATGAAAAAGTAATTCTTATTCATTGTGCACGAACTCAATCAGAATTAGCTTATTTAGATTTAATTAATAGTTTCTTTAATCATGAATATTATGGTGATTTAGTTAAAGATAAATTAATATATGTTAAATTATTAACTAGAGAAAAAGAAGGTGCTGATTTATATGGACGAATTACTGATTTAATAAAAAATAATCAATTACAAGAGTTTGTTAATATAGATATTAATAAAGATGATAGTAGGGTAATGATATGTGGAAACCCTGAAATGGTAGATGAAACAAGAAAAATGTTAACTGAAATGGGTCTTACTATTTCGAAGAGAGGCAAACCCGGTAACATAGCTGTTGAAAATTATTGGTAAAATTGTTTCACATGAAACATGTTATGAATGAATATTTGGTCACAATAGAAATTATTAATGATGTTTTATCTGGAAATAATTTAAATGATACTTTTAATAAAAGTATCATGGATAATGAAGTATTAAATATTAATAAAATAAAAGATATTACCAGTGGTGTTATTAGGTATTACGAGCAAATAAATCTAATATTAAATGAATTAGTTAGTAAAAAAATAAGTGACAAAAAAGTACATAATTTAATTATTATTGGAATGTATGAAATAAATTATACAGATAAACCACAATATGCTATTGTAAATTATATAGTAGAACTTAGTTATAATATAACAAAAAATAATAAAATAAAGAGTTTTGTAAATGCTGTTTTAAGAAACTATTTAAGGAATAAAAACGAACTACATGATAAATTTAAAGAAAACTCTGTATTTAAATATAGTATAAAAAAGTGGTGGATTGATAAATTAAAGAACGATTATCCAAACGATTATAATAATATATTGGAAACAAATAATAATATTCCTAAACTGGTACTTAGAATAAATAATTTAAAAACATCTTTAGAATCATATAAGAAATCATTAGAAACAAGTAAAATAAATTATATTGAAATAGATAATAAAATAATACTAGATAAGAATATAGCACCGTATAATTTACCATTCTTTAATGAAGGGTTTGTATCCATTCAAAATATAGGTGCTCAAAAGCTAATTGATATGGTAGATATAAAAAATGGTATGAAAATACTAGATGCTTGTTGTGCACCTGGTGGCAAGATGTGTCATATTTTAGAAAATTATTCTGTGGATATAGTTGGTATAGATATTGATGAAAATAGAATTAAAAAAGTGCGACAGAATTTACAAAGGCTATCATTGAATGCTAATTTAATAGTTGCCGATGCAGCAAGATTAGACTGGTGGGATAATAAATGTTTTGATTTAGTAATAGCAGATGTTCCTTGTTCTGCAAGCGGCACAATAAAAAAGAATCCAGATATAAAAATTCACAGAAGGGTAAGTGATATTAGAAACTTTGTAAATAAACAACAAGAAATTGTCATAAATTTATTAAATGTATTAAAAACTGGAGGTAAGTTATTATATGTTACATGTTCAATATTTCCAGAAGAAAATGAAAAAAATGTATTATTTATAAAAGAGAAGTATAAAAATATAAAAATTCTTAAAGAATTACATATTAAACCAGACAAATATTATGATGGATTTTATTATTGTTTATTAGAAAAAACAAACTAAATATTCATAAATTAACAATATCAAGGAAAGTTATGAAATTTTATAATACGTTAACCAAGAAAAAAGAAGAATTTGAACCAATAGAAAAAAATAAAATAAAAATGTATGTATGTGGACAAACTACATATGATTTTTGTCATTTAGGGCATGCACGAAAAGAAATAGTTTTTGATATGATAAGAAGATGGTTTATTACATCAGGTTATGAAGTATTATATGTAGAAAATATAACAGATATAGATGATAAAATCATAAATAGGGCTAGAGAAAATAATGAAAGTATAAATGAATTAACAAGTAAATATATACAGTATATGCATGAAGATTTTGAAAAACTTGGAATAATTAAACCAGATGTTGAACCTAGGGCTACTCAATTTATACCACAAATGATTAATATAATTGAAGGACTAATAACAAAATGCTATGCTTATAAAGCTGATAATGGTGATGTATATTACAAAGTTGATAAGTTTTTAGAATATGGTAGATTATCTGGTAAAAGTTTAGAAAATCTAATTGCAGGGGAAAGAGTTGAAGTAGATAAAAATAAACAAAACCCAGCAGACTTTGTATTGTGGAAAAGTGCAAAAGAAAATGAACCATATTGGGAATCTCCATTTGGGAATGGCAGGCCTGGTTGGCATATTGAATGTTCTGCAATGTCAGAAAGTATTTTAGGAAAGACATTTGATATTCATGGAGGAGGGCAGGATCTACAATTTCCGCATCATGAAAACGAAATAGCACAAAGTGAAGCACATAATGGATGTAAATTTGCTAATTATTGGATTCATAATAGTTTTCTTAATATAGATGACGAGAAAATGTCTAAATCATTGGGAAATTTTTATACTTTAAGAGAAGTGCTTGATAAATATGATGCTGAAGTAATAAAATTTTTTGTATTTAGAACGCATTATAGAAGCCCATTAAACTTCAAATTTTCTTTACTTGATGAATATAAACATGAACTAACAAAAATATATTTAGCGCTAAAAGATTTTGATATAGATTTAAATAATTATAAAATTGATTGGGATGATTCATATGCACTTAAGTTTAAAAGAGCAATGGACGATGATTTTAATACTCCATTAGCAATAACTGTTTTATTTGAAATTGTATCAAAGATAAATGTAACTAAAGATATAGGATTAGCAAATTTATTAATCTCGTTAGCCAATACACTTGGGTTATTAAATAAAAAACCAAAAGAATTTTTACAAAAAGATACTAATATTTCGATTACAGAAATAGAAAATTTAATAGAACTAAGAAGCAAAGCCAAAAGTGAAAAAAACTTTAAATTAGCAGATGAAATTAGGAATAAATTAATTGATATGGGAGTGATTTTAGAAGATAAAAAAGATAAAACAGAATGGAGAGTTTATTAAAGTTATAATATGAAACAGTTATCAACTGAAACTCTAAATTTATTAAAACAAACTGCCACTAATTATGTACTTTATGGACCAGATTGGAGTAAAATATTATTTGTAATAGATGTGGTAATAAATTAAGGTGTTTATCTTAAAGAATTTGATCCAATAATCGATTTATTATTTGAACATGGAACTTATACTCCTAGAAGGATTTTAAAGTATAGTATTGATGAACATCATTATAATAATATAAATGTAGCTTTTATTTCAACATTAAAGTACTTTAATATACAAATGCCAAATATATATAATATAATAATTAATAGTATAAAAGAATATGCATATCTAATTTCATTAAATTCTACAAAAGATTCTTTAGCGGTTTATAAATTATGTATAGATCTTATTGCTTATATAGAAGATGAGTTTCAAGATTTAGATGAGCTGAAACAAAAAGAAATAAAATCTATATTAGAAAATAATCAATTTTACCAAATTTGCTCTTTTCATTATTATGACTTTTTTTTAAAAGAAAGTGATGAAAAAGTTATAGAAAAAGTTATAACAAAAGCACAAGAATTTATTACAAATTTGGTCAATGATTAGCTATAATGATAGATAGAAACCTCTGCACATTAAGAGCGAATATGTGGCATAATAACATATTGATATATATGAATATATTGTGTTTTTGCAGAGGTTGAGATGTCGTTTTTAAATTATGCCCTAGATCAAATGATAGATTCGGATAATCTCCTGCTAAAGTTAAACCATCTGGTCAATTGGGACGAACTA
>JBKDHQ010000150.1:0-15344 GCA_046336365.1 Neisseriaceae bacterium | reverse complement strand
CAGGAGATTATCCGAATCTATCATTTGATCTAGGGCATAATTTAAAAACGACATCTCAACCTCTGCAAAAACACAATATATTCATATATATCAATATGTTATTATACCACATATTCGCTCTTAATGTGCAGAGGTTTCATTTTATTAAGCAAAGTATCCCAAAAATTTCATTGATTTGCCATTTTTAGTATTGAAATCCGAAATTTGGCATATTTCGGATACAATTATCCTATGTGAGATGTAAATCAGGTAGGTTTAATGCAACTAATCTCTTAAGGTTAAAGCAGATAGCAAACATAAAGCCTGAGAATTGGTTTTTAGCAACCCCGTTGTAACGAACCCGTTTTTCTCTTTGTGAGAATACTCGCTCATATGGTGCTCTAATCTTGGAATACCATTTATCCTGATCTTTATTTTTATCCTTCATATTATTGTTTTTAATAGCAGCTAAATGTATGCCTTTTTGTTTGGCAGTAGTTTTACATGGTTCAACACAATAGCCTTTATCAACATAAACATCTCCGTTTTTAGGGGCAACATTCTTAAATCCTTGAGCATCAGTTACATTAGCTGAGTAATTGCTATTTTATTGATTAAACCGCTTTGCATATCGACTGATGTATGCTGCTTAAAGCCATACCAGTATTTGTTCTTACCCTTACAGCCAATTCTAGCTTGTTTATCGTAAGCCACTTCAGGTAATGTTTCATTATTTTAAAGCCAGAGCCTTATCTCTTCCTTCCCAAAGTCTAGCTTTAGCTATTAAATTAAGTGAGCGCCTATCCTCTTTCTAACTTTAGCAAATACACTATATTCTGGAGTTGCTTCTGTTAAATCAAATCCACAAAACCATTTTGCTGCATTACTATCTGATAAATATATTCCTAAATCTCTATCGCTTAGGTTCTCCATAAATTGCAGCAATAAACATTTGAATAAACGCACTATGCCATATCATTCATTATTATTGTCTTTCTTTAGTTTGCCTAGTAACTTCTCTGCATTGGCAAATGACCATATCTTTACAAACTTTCTATACTCATGATCTTTTGATACTAAATCATCTAAACATACAAAATTCATTTGATACATAGCAAACCTCTGTAAATTCAACATTTATAATAGTTATTTTACACCAAATGATTTCTTAACATTATTCTTTCTGGGGATTTTTTAAATGTTTTTGATATTTTCCGTTTTCAACATCCCCATTATTTCCCCATTTATATGCACAATCTTATTGTGATAATTTTACATTAAAACTCTCTTAATTAGTGGTCTAGTTTTCAGGGGTCATTATAGATTTAAGTAACCACGAGCAACTCACACTCCTCCTATATATAGTTCTCCTATTGCTCCAACTGGTAATGCTGTTAAACTAGTATCTAGCACATAACACCTAGTATTGCCTATTGGTGAACCTATTACAAAAATATCATTTTTAATTATATTTACGATAGATGTTACTGTTGTTTCGGTTGGACCATATTCATTTATAACTTGAATCTCATTATTAAATGATATTTTTTTATAACAATTACTATCTAAAACTGCACCACCAGATATTATTCTTTTTAAACTTGAAAGATTATTTAATTCAAATTGTTCTAAAATACCAGGGGTAGCATTAATATGTGTAACTTTATTTATAATTAAATAATTTAGAAAAACCTCCTTATTAAACCATAAGTTTTTAGGAGTTAATATCAATCTGCAGCCATTTAATAGAGAAAGAACTATTTGTTCTATAGATGCATCAAATACATAGTTGGAAAACTGCAATATAACATCTCTATCATTGATCTGGTATTGACCAGTCAAACAATGTTTAAGGCTTACTACACTTTTATGCTCAACCATTACCCCCTTAGGTTTACCTGTTGTTCCACTGGTATATATTACATAGGCTAAATTAGTACTTATTATATTTGTTATCAAGTTTGTATGTGATTGCTGTTTTATTTTAGATAAAATCTCATTATTATCAATCGCTATAATACTATTTCTTAAATCCTCACCTTTAGTTATGGACATTAATCGATCTGAATACACCTCATTAGTTAATACAATCTTTGCCTGAGTATCTCCTAATATGTAAGCTATTCTCTCATCTGGATAACTTGGATCCATCGGAACATAAGCTGCATCTACTTTTAATACTCCAAGTATTGCTATTAACATATGCTCACTTCTATCTAAGCATAGTGCTACTAAATCATCTGGATTTATTTGATTGATTGTTCGAATGTAATTGGCTAGCTGATTAGCTCTTTGATTTAGTTCCTGATAAGTTAATTGTCTATCTTCATATACTACTGCTATATTATCTGGAGTTTTTAATACTTGTTCTTCAAATAATTCATGTACTGTTTTATTCTCTGGATACTCTTTATCTGTCTTATTCCAGTTATAAATTATTTTTTCATAATCTTCTGAATCCAATGATTTGAAAGAGTTTGAATTATCAGCTATATTATTTGCTGTATTGTCCTTTTGTGACTTAGGAGTTTTCGATTTCCTTTTAAATATCTTCTGATCAAGATCTGGCTTAATTTTCTTCATATATATCGCCCAAACAATAAATTACAACCAATCATAAATTTTACACATATATTTTAGAAAACAAAACCATTCTCTATCAATACCAAATTTTTGTATAGATAAAATGGTTATTCTAATGAAATCTTACGTTTATCACTCATTTTATAAATAACTAGTATTTTGCCAATATGTTGTACAATTATAGAATTGGTTTTATCACAAATATCTTTAATCAGGTTTGATCGATAGTCTCTATCTGCACCTAAAACACGTATTTTGATAAGTTCATGTGCAGCAAGATTACGACCTATCTCCTTGATGACAGATTCAGTGACACCCTTATCGCCAACCATGACTACCGGATCAAGATTATGTGCTAAAGCTTTTAAATGCTGAATTTGCTTAACTGTTAGTTTTTTCATGAGATAACTCCAACCTCTTATGTTTATTAAATGCATAGAAAAACGTAGATGACATTAAAACAATAAATGCCCAAACTGTTATTGGCTTATCCGAACCTAATATCGACCACATACAAAAGCCAGCTGCAACAATACCTAAAATAACAATCCTAATATAGGTCCATTTATGTAATTTATTATAGCCAATGATTATCACTGCGAATCCTGAATATATATAAGGAATTAAATATAATATAACTGACATTGTTATGATCTTACCAAATTGTTCATTAGCACTATTTGATATTGTGATAAGAACAACTAAGCTCATAATACATGAGATTATAACTAACCCAACAGCAGGTATTCCACGACGATTAGTTTTCGCAAACACTTTAGGAAATAATCCGTCATGCGCTGCAGCCTTTGCTGTTTGACCAATAACCATTGTCCAACCAGCCAAAGACCCCATACAATTTATAATAGCACAAATAGAAACAATAACTCCAGCTCCACCACCTAAAACATTACTTAACGCATCAGCAAATGGTGCACTCGAGTGTACTAATTTTGCATTTGGCACAATACCCATAATTACTGTACATGTAGATATATAAATTAGCGTTGCAAAAATAACACCGCCGATTGTTGCTAGAGGAATATTTCGCGATGGGTTTTTAATTAGATGAGAACTAACACATGCTGACTCAATCCCAATAAATGCCCACATAATATTATTAAAAGACCCATCAATTGCAGATAATGCAGGTTTGTGTGATACATTCCAAGCAATTAAAAAAGTATTTAGATCAAACCAATACCAACCAACTGTAGCAACGAAGAGAATCGGAACTAGCGCTAGAAATAGTGAACCTCCTTGTATAAATCCAACAATTTTTGCACCTCGTATATTCAGTAAAGTAAATAACCAGATTATTACAATTTGAGTAATTGCTGAATGCCATGGCGAATTAAAAAATGGAATTAGATGGGCTAAATAACCCATTATCACACTTATCATGCTTACGTTACCGATCCAAGATGCGATAGAATATGCATAATTAGTTTGGTAAGCAACAAAATTACCGAAGGCACTACGCGCATAATCATAGGGACCAGCACCAGTAGGTATTAATTCAGATAACTTAGCAAATACAAGTGCTAAAGCGATCACACCTACCATAGCAACTAACCAACCAATAAGAGATATTCCACCAACACTAGCTAAACTTGCCGGTAACATAAAAACCCCGGAACCTAGCATATTGCTTATGATTAACAAAGTTGCTGCAAATAAGCCAATTCGGATATTCATAATTTTTAATTCCTTTTGTTTTATTTCTATCAAAGTCTAATACACTAACTGAACTTTATCGAGATTATACCAAAAACTCAAAACGTCAAGATAATTAAAAGATACTTAAAACCCCTATTCTGAATAATATATTATTGTAGAGTTTTGATATAATAGATTTTTTATGAAGTCCTAGCTTCTCGTTTTATTATTAATATTTACTTTTTATTGAAAAGCTTAAGATGGGATTACCTAAATAGATATTTTTTATAATCGTAGAAGACTTAGCCACCATACACAAACATATATGGTAGCTATATTGGTTTAGAAAGGGATTTGGTCACTTTCTAACGTGGTTGAATTTGAATTATTATTCATTGGCGGTAGCGTATGAACATCACTATTATATTCCGCATCATGTTGCTCACCCTCAGTCTTAGAATTTAAAAATTCTATATCATCTGCATATACACGTAAAACACCAACCGCGTTATTTTCGCGATTAATGTAAGCATTGACACTTGGAAAGCCAGTTACCAATACTTTAGAGCCTTTTTTTAAATAAGTGCAGACTAAATCGGCTAACTTGCCATTACAACTAACATCGACCCAATCCGTTTTGGGATTTTGTTTAGTTCCAACTGTTACTGCAACGGAGAAAGTAGCAAACTGATTTCCACTTTGATCAGCACGCTTCTCTGGATCTCTTCCTAAATTTCCTGTAATAATAATTTTTTTCATAAAATGCTCCTAAAAATAAATCTACTGTTTTATTATCAATACTGCCTTTTTAGCAATTTGATTAACATTTATAACACCAAAATACCTCGAATCAAATGATGTATTACCATCTCCTAATACAAAATATTCCCTACCTTTTAATTTTATCTGCCGCTTTTTCTGAGGAAATAGCTGAATTCCATTATAGCTTAATAATCCTTTACTATGTAAATAATGTATGTTGTTCACAATTATACCATTCTCAGTTATTGTAACAATATCCCCAGATTTTGCAATAATTCTTTTTAATAAATATGCTGTACCATTTTTACATTCACCGTCAGTTCTAATTGCTCCAAGTTTATGCATAACATTAATATATTTACTATCTTCAATGCACAATAAAACTAAATCCCCCACATCATACGTAAAAGCTTTGTAACCTAGATAATACCCTAAAGGTTCAGATGTTGTTACATTCTTATAAACTGAACTTGATACAACACAACAAAATGACCACAATATTATCACATTAATTAATTTAAAATATCTTTTATTAATCCTCCTTATTTTGCCTAGCATTTAGAACAACCTTTGCCACATAGCCATTATTAAAACCACTACGATAATTACCAGTATTATATGCACTTATTGCTTTTTGTAATGCCTCCTTTTGAGTTGTAGAATTAGATAATGCTCCAATATAATTATTGCGTAATATAACACTTGCAACCATTAAATTATGGCATGGTTTTAACATATCATGTGCTTTAAAACCAAATCGATGAGCATTTTTAATATTAACTTGAGCAATCCCTATGTCAATATTATATCCATGCAATTCTAAATAATCTACCCATTTTACTGCCTGCTTAAAAGTATGGGGTTGGTATTTAAGTTTTACTTTACCGTTTATATTAATTGCTAATGGATTGCCATGGCTTTCTGTCTTAACTATTGCATACATAGTGCTTGGTGCAACTTGATAAGAGCACTTATTAATTACCTGGTTTAAATCAAAAACTAAAGTTGCCATTATTCAATCAAATGATTCTTCTAATTTATCAAATATAACATCTTGATATATATCTTTATCTATATCATATTGAATTATTTGACGTAGTGCAGTAACTTTTCTTTTAACTACATTATTTATTTCACCATTTATATCTTCTTTAACAACTACATTTTGAATAGCAATAATACCATTTATTGTAAAACCAACTTCTTGCCGATTAATTCTTGCATCGGGATGATCCCGTATACAGCTTTCAAAACGATATAATGCTTCACTAACCCCATTGGCATGAATTGTTGCTATACCTCCAGGATGACCAGTATTCCATGCTTTTAGCAAGGTATATGCCTCTGCACCACGGATTTCGCCCATAATAATTCTATCTGGTTTAAAACGTAACATTGTTCTTAATGCATCATACATCGAAAAAAACTCATTAATAGTAAAATTTATTGATCTAGATGTATTAAACTTTAATTCGGGTACATCTTCTATAATTAACATACGCGTATCAGGAAATTGCTGCACAATTTCATGTAAGATAGCATTAGCTAATGTAGTTTTGCCTGATCCTGTTCCTCCTGCAATTAAAATATTAAATTTACGTTTAATCCATGACCGGATTGTGTCACAACTACTTTGTTGCAACACACCTTGCGTAACAAAGTCATCTAATGTATAAATTCTTCTAGTATGTTTTCTTATACAAAATGCCGGAAAATTACTCACAGGTGGGATTACACCAGTAAACCTATGCCCATATTTTGGAATCTGACATTCTAAATAAGGTTGTTTATAATGAATAAATTTTCCTGTAATACTAGCTAATACACTCATTATAGTTTCTGCTTTGGTAGCTGTCATAGTAATAATCTCAGATGTATCTGATCCATCATATTTTTTTCTAATTAAATTTTGTAACCCTTTACCATGCTTCTCTACTAATATGTGCCCTACATAACTACCATCACTATTACGGCATGGATTTAAAATAATTTCCGTCACAGAATCATCTAACATAACCTCTAAAATATCTGCCATGTCTTTCTCTAAATGACGAACAGCATCCCGAACTTGCTCTACCATAACAATTTGTACCTTATCTATTTTCTATAAGAACCTGACATAAAGTCAGACACTGCACTTAGGCGATCATCCAGTTTTAGCCTGACTTTGCCTGCTAAATTTCCTCCTATCCACCGTGGCATACTATACATTAATGTCACAAAAATAATGGATACCCCCAACATATTAATAAATACTCCAGACAAAGTCATGATATCACTATTTGCATTAGTTAATAAGGTGACCCAACTATCAACCTGGCTCTTTAGAACGCCCAACAATACACACTGGGTTAAAAACTCTAATGCCATTGCCGATATTTGCTGTAAATATCGCTGCCAATAATCCATAGTCCATGAGCTACCAGCAAAACCAGTCAATATAAAACCCACATATAATAGGAAGTAAGTTTTAATAAACACTTCCATTAATAAAAAGGCGATTAACATTATAACCACAAAAAATAATACTAGAGAGATTGCCAACATAAATTTAACTGTTATAAACTGTAGCGCACCAGTATTATCTACACCTTTATGTATTACATCAGTAGCACAGTAAAAATAACTAACCATGGAGGAGGGAGTAATTTCAGCAAATATATTTGAAACATTCCCATTAAAATCAATATGAAATCCACCTATTCTTGCCCCAAAACTTGCTATAAACATTATAATCCCACGATAAAAATCTATATTTACTAAATATTTAGCAAAAAATAATCCCAAAGCACTTCTAGTAAAGAAAAACACCCATAATTTCTCAACATCTCCAGAAAATACTTTTTTGACAGTAAGCTGCCATAAGAACTCCAAAGCAAAAAGTGTCATAAATATTTTATTAGCTAAGCTAGTTGCATCTGTACTATACTTTAGCATCGAATCACAAAAAGACATCATTATGTTGTCTAATGTCCCACCAGTTGATACATTACATGTACTATTATCCATGATTAATCATATCCTAAATATTATGCTGTACAATCTTTAAAAATTAATTAGACACGACAAGAATTCCACCTATACTAGGATTGTACTTAAAACAAAAAGCAATAAATTTTGAAACATATATTCTTTCATATTCAAGTTCCATGGAGACGACAAGCGACGTCTCCTAATATTAGTAAGCAGCAGCTTGACAACAAACAGAGAACTTGAATATGAAAGAGTATAACAATCCTAAAGACCAGCTTTGGCAAATCCTTTATATATAGCATTAGTATTTTCACGTTCAATTTTTTCCTCAGCTTGGCGTTTTTGACTATCTAAAACTAATAAAGCTTGGATTTGCAATAAGGTGTTTTGCACTTGCTCTAAACTCTCTTGTGCTGCTCTTTGTAAAGCAATCCCCACCTCTTTTGTATTAACTGGCGCGTTCAATATAAATTTACTTAAATCACTTAATGTTGAAATATTATTATCTAAGACATTACTATAATTTTTAAACTGGCCAATTATATTTTGATTTAAGTTACTTAAATAATGTTGTAATTTATCTCTATCAACTTGTGAACAAACTTTATTACATAGGTTATTTACTTGTTGTTGCGTATTAATTAAACCATTTAAATTAGACAATTGCGACATTGTGTCTTTTGTTTTAGCAATGCTATTTAAAAAACCAGGTATCTTAGCTGCATACATGCCTAGTGCTGTTTTTTCTCTAATCTCATCGTTTACATCAGTAACCGGTAAAATAGCAAAAGATTTCATTACTAATAACATAAATATCAAGAATCTCATTTTAATTTACCTTTGCAAAAGGTTTCAAGCGTAAATCTGATGTAATTATTATATTAAATGGATAATTTGGTCTAATTACTATTGTCGGCGCTACATTTAAATTTTTTTGTGTAATTGCCAATCCGGTTTGCCCAAGTTGCTGACCTAAACTACCTGCCATAGTTTGACCAATAGTGGGTGCTGCACCTAAAGGTATGGTATTTGCAGTATTATTTTGACTATATTGCATAGCACCAGATATAATCCCCATAACAAAGCTACTACCAAATAAACGAAAATAGTGATTATCAACTTGATCATAAAATCCCGAATAACCTTCAATATCAGTACCTGGTACTGCTTTTAAATCAGTAGAACTTCCATCTGGGTATATCAATCTATTCCAAGCAACTGCAACCCTATTTTGAGCATATACAATGTTTGAATCATACTTTCCAACTAAACGTGAGCCCTGCGGAATTAGTAAATAAGTACGACTGACTGTATCATAAATATTTGCACGCACTATTGCAATAACAGTGCCTGGCAACTCTGAGTTAAGACCATTTATCATTACTGAAGGAATAACACTTCCAGCCTTTACCTCATAAATATTGCCATCATTTTTCACGTCAGCACCAATATTACTACGGCTTAAACTACTTTGTGTCATAGATGAACTAGATGGTCTCATACTATACATTAAACTTTTCCCGCTTGGGCTTTTATACATATTAACAATCTGAGCATCCTTAAATTTTGCTTCCTCTGCTTTACTTATATCTGGAATACTCTCACTAATTTCATTATCATTAATATTTGTCACTAAAATCGTTGATTCTTTATTCTCTATAATTGATTCAGCTTTAGGTTTTTCAATAATATCAATTTTTGATATTAAATTATCAATATCACTTTTATTAGATTTAATATAATTACCCTTGCTAACATTAGCTTCCAATGACTTTTCTTGATTATCAGAACCATTAGTCAAAGCTAATGTGATTAATACACTAGCTAAAATGGCACAAACAAAAAGTATCCTATTTTTGGATAATCCAGCCATTTTAATTTTACTGGTTAAAAATCTATACATATCTCATTATCTACCAAACAAATGTGACCAACCTCTATGTTTTCCAGATTTTAATATTCCGTCTCTAATTATTGTAACAGTTTCAGCACGACTACCAAATCCATTGGTAAGTTTCGCTTTGTCAAAGAGTTTATCAATAATAAAAAAGTGGTTGTCATATCTAAAATTAACTAATTCACACTGTGTTGTATTACCTTGATCTAAAATACAAATACCTGGTAAGTTTCTCGAATCAATGCCATCTGGCATTTTTATAAATACACTAATCCCATCATCAAATACTTCAACCGGTTTCCAATTATAACTCTTGCCATTTATAGAATATTTTCGGTTTAGCTTGTTTGATCTGGCTAAATTTTTCTGTATAACAGAATCTATTGAGCTACTTTCTTTTATACTATTTTTTGCACGATTATAAATTTTACTTTTTTGTGCAGCTTCTTCTGGATAATAAAAACCAGCTCTTTCCAAATAACCATGACTAGAAGAACATAACTTAATCATATATGTTCGCTTAGAAGTTGTAACCATAAGTGTTGTTTCTAAACCTGTTTGACTTGGTTTAAGTACCAAATGTGGAGTAAGTTTATTTGCCTGCCCAGAATAAACAACTGGTATGCTTTGATCCCCATCATTCCATCGAATTGAATCTCCAATTAAAATACCTTGAATTTCTTCACCTGCTTGTAATTCAATATCACATAAATTTAGTGGTTTACATGTAATAGTAGGCTGATATTCTCCATACGGAAAACGTACCACGCCATTATCTTTCAACAGAGGCCTCGGTGCACCACCATTTTGCCATTTTAATGACTCATGAATTGCATGAAGGGCTGTATCTTTGTAATGTATCTTTCTATTATTTTTCATTTTATGTTGTAAATTAATATCGTTATATTTATAATTATCATCCACTAGCGGAGGAACATTTAATGATTCCCAATTTGGGCGTGCTAATGCTATCCCACACAAAAACATTAATAAACTTATTAACTGAACTTTATAATTATACCTCTTATATTTTATGTAATATACTAGAGGCAGTAGACAAATCCAACTAATTTTCATCTATATCCTCAATTGGATTAATATAGGTTATAAATAGCCCAATTGGGTTAACTAATTGTATGTTTATATTAATATTATCTAATCTTTCAAAACTAACTGTAGTACTCCAGTTACTATCAGTTTGACTATCCAAATGTTCTATCCAATTAACCACCCAAGATTTCCCTCCAGGCAAAGGTTTGACACTTTTTATATCAACTAGAATCTCTCCATTTCCAGCTTTTTTATATTGCTCTAAAATTTTCTTATCAATTGCTTGCTGAATTTTTGAATCAATCATTTTGTGTACTAAATCAATATTTCTACGTCGAATAGTTAGATCATGCGAAACTTCTCTAAATGCAATAATAAAATTTGCCAATTGATGCGCTACCATTTTATTATCAATATTAAAAGTTTTATCCGCTATACCAAGTAATGTCATATTACCAAGACTATTTCTTTCAAATACCAATGTTTTATGTTTATCCTGATTAACCAAGTACATTGAGACAATACTAACGATTGCTAAAGCAACTATTGCAATAATAGCAATATTACGCCATGCAACTTCTTTTTCAATATGGTAAGCATGAAGCTCATTCCAACCATCTTTCTCAATGTGACTTAAAAATACATTATCTTTATCACTTTTCATAGCTGGCCTCTAGTATATTTACACCAATTCTCAACAAATCGATCTTTATCCAATGCATATAATCTTATTGCTTCCTGTGTATCATTATTATTTGTTCTTGCTGTAAATGAATATGCTACTTGTGATGAATCTAAATTTAAGCTAAACTTTCGAATACCTAAATCACTAATATAAAAGTACTCGCCAAGGATAGCTTGACTAATTAAATTAATTTGTTTATCATTTAAACCCATAGCTTTATATTGCTCTTTAATCCCAGCACTAGAAGCTTTACTATTTGGTAAATACATCTTGGTTGCACAATTACTTTTTAAGCTACTAACTAGATCATCATATTTAAATAAATCAACAAGCTCCTGTGTAGCAAAGATTATTGCTACATTAAATTTACGCATAGTTTTTAACCAGTCGATTATTTTTTCTCGAAATAATTCATGTTTAAAAAAAATAAAACTCTCATCAAATACAATCAGTGTAGGTTTATTTTCAGTGACTTTCTTATTAATTTGATAGATAAAGTACCGTAATGCAGGGATAATAATGCGATTACCTAGCTCAATTAATTTACCCATTTCAAAAACTGTGAAATTATTATTTAATTCATTTAGTTTATCAAAATTCGCATCAAATAGTTTTGCCACAAACCCCATATTCTCCATAAATATATCCTGCGCACTTGATTCATGGCTAAAACCATTTAGTATTCCTGCAACAGCTTTATCATAATCCTGTACCAAGTAGCGAAAATAAGATATAGTTCTACGATTCTCGACAACTTCATCTTTCATTAACATCAGGCCTTTACGAATCGCTTTCCGATGATTGTCATCGAAGTAACTTTCCATTCCATTGAGCATACATAATTCTTCAATCCATGTTGCCGCAAACTCAAAATCTTCATCACTCTCAAGCTTGGCTAATGGTTGAAAATAGCAACTATTCTGATTGTTCCCAATATCAAAAAAATCCCCATTTAATCCATAACAAAGAGGTAACGAGCTTCTATTTTTATCAAACATAAAAACTTGTGCATTTTTATATCTAAAATGTTGTGCTATAATGAAATTTAATAGCGTTGATTTTCCAGAACCGGTTGGACCTAATATTAGTGTATGGCCATTATTTCCAACATGTAAAGATAATCGTAATGGTGTATTACCTGTTGTCATTGCATAAAATAGTGGTGGTGGATTTGCCCCATATAAAGTACATGGATTATAATTTAACCCTGACCAGACTGAAGTATTTGGCATTAAATCAGCCATATTTTGCGTTGTAATTAGCCATTTTCTAATATTAGCATAAGCATATCCAGGCAATGCCCCAAGATATGCCTCTAGACTATGATATCTTTCAATCTGGCTTTGAAATCCCATATTTCTTAAAGTACTTCTAACAAGCTTAGCATTTTTCTCAACTATATCATTACTTTCATCATATAAAATAACTACTGCAGTATAAAACCCAAATTTTGCGTCCCCACCATCATTAATTGCCCTAGCCTTCTGGGTATCATAGTATTGGTTTTCTGCATTCTGGTTAATTTTTATATTGGAATCAATTGCCAATGACATCTTAACAGTATCAGCTGCACTAATTCTCTTTTGATACCACAAATTAGCAATTTTTTCAATAATTCTATTACTTTCATGCTGGTCTATCATTATAAACCTAGTGCTAAATCGATATTCAAACTCTAAATAGTTTAATTTGTCTAATATACCTGCATAGCTATTGGCAGGGAAACCCATAATTGTTATCACACGTAAATATTTATCACCTATTTTAGGATTTTCTCCGCCAACTACATCTTTAGATGCTAAGAAATGCTTTAAAAAGGTACCATAATTATTTGGAGTAGTTAACTTGATCCTTTCTCCAGTAATACAACAACTTATATAAGATAATGCTTCGCTAGAGTTCATTTGCTTAATATTAAAATTTAATACCAATAGTTCAATAACCTCTGCAAGTCTTTCTTTAAAAACTGTTAAATAATAACTATAATCAATACTATTACCATTACTATCTTGCCTAAAGAATAAACTAATTTTATTACCAAGATCAATTTTGGGCTTATAAGTAAAACTTATTGCGTAAAGATTTTCATAATGATTACCTGAATTGTAGTAAATCTGCCGTCTCTCTTCATCAATTACTTGTCCAAGATGCTTTTCAAAATGACAATCTTGTGGATTAATATAGCCATCCGCCTTATGACGTATCGTATCTACATGAAATAACCATCCTGACCCTAATAGATTAAATGCATTATTGATATGAGTACATAATACCCCTAATTCTTCATCAGTTGATGTTTCTAAATCAGAACCACAATACCAAAATGCAGATAAAAATGAACCATCTGTTTGTAAAATTACTCCATCATCAACCATCTTTCCATACATTAATAGATCAGAAAAACCAAATGACTTATCAAAAAACATTCTGCCACTTAAAATATTCTTTAAAATTTTTATACTAGCCATAATTTCCTAAGTTGCAATTTCAATTTTATAAAATTTAATTAAACTCTTGACACATTTTAACTATACACATTAAGAATGTCATACCATAATTACATAATAGGCTTTAATAAATTATATGGAATGATGAAATTGATCTACCATTCATTTAATATTATTTAATTTTGCTAAATCAGAATTTTATGACTTTACAGCAAAAGTCCAGTACGTTTTTTAGTTAAACAATTATGTTGGTTGTTTATTGACTAGTACCAGGTTTAATGTAAGTTGAATCCAATCAACTATAACTTGTACAAAGTAACGAGCTATAAAGTTTAACGTGATTAATCGAAACGGGCAAAGCCACGGGGAATTTACCCTAAGCGATTAAAATTGAGAGAGTAAATTTAAAATATTAGTACCCGTTTGCCTTGCCGGATAAAGGATGAGCACGCTACTCCCTAAAATTATGATCTTTCATTGGTTTAAATACATTAATATTTCTATTATAATCTAAATTATTTGGTAAAAGTCTTAAACTCAAATATAGTCTTTAATTATATATTAAACAACTAGCACAAGATTTTTTTAAGAAAGAACATTATGAAAAGAAATCTCTCTTTAGCTTTTGGAAGTGGGATTGAACAAACTAGGCGCACCCATCCAAAAGAACCAACCACAAATGAAGAACATACAGGATATTTCCACCAACCTGAAAAATTAAATAGCAAAGAAATCGCACCTTGCGAGAAACAAATAGGAAGCCCTTCAGATCAACGGTGCCCCAATAACGCTACAACAAATAATGTAAACTACCCTACAAGAGGCAATCTAGAACTCCCACTCGAATTATGGAAACATATTTTCAGTTTTCTAGACAACATTTTCCAAATCCCCAAATATCTAGTAAATATGAGATTAATATGTAAATATATGAATCACATTGTAAATAAATGTTTTGGAACAAATGTTACATTAGAAATAAATAACAATGGAACTGCGCTTAATTTTCATAACCTCTTAATCGATTTTATAAACGAAAATTGTAATAAGGAACCGAATAATAATAGCTACTTAGCAACTTTAGTTGAAGAGCCCCTCAATCTCTCACTGAATATTAATATACTTGATCCTAATTTTAAATATGAGGAATCCTTATTTGGTCATAAAGGGGCTGTTGAAAACGGAAAATATCAAAAACATTTAAAAAATCCCCAGAAAGAATAATGTTAAGAAATCATTTGGTGTAAAATAACTATTATAAATGTTGAATTTACAGAGGTTTGCTATGTATCAAATGAATTTTGTATGTTTA
>JBKDHQ010000149.1:0-16121 GCA_046336365.1 Neisseriaceae bacterium | reverse complement strand
CTATAAAAAATAAATTTTACGATTGTATTGAGAAATTGGAAAAAGTTGTTAGTGAATTTATTGCAGGGTTGACTAGTGAACAAATCATGCAAACATGTAGCTGCAACTATCTGACAATTTAAATAGTTTAATTGGTATAATATCCTTTGTAAACGAACAATGGTATGAAAGGCATTCTCTTGATGTTGCTGGATTGTTTGATTTTTTGATAATACCTTCTAATAATGCCTTTACTCCTAGGACAAGATCTTTTTTTTCTTTATTTAAATAATTATTTAGAATCGCTTCGGAATGTTTATTTAATATAGCAAAATTATTTAGCTGATTAAGCGTCAGAATTAGTATATTTTTAATTTCAGTATATTTGGATTCTGATATATGGTTTAAAATATAGCCAAGTTCAGAGAAGATTATATAAAATGTTTGATGATCAAATTTTTTTAAATCTTTTTGTAAAGAACATAATATTTGTTTAATTTGTATATTATGTTTATCATAATCAGGAGTATTAATCTGCTGGGTCATAAAAGTTTTTAGCTTCCTAATGCATTGAATATACTGATTATTTAGAGAATCTTGAAATGCTTCTGGCCTATCTGTTTGGGGTAATGTTTTAATATACAATTTAGCTGCATTTCTATGGCACTGGGCAGCTGCTAATGAATCATTTTTGTTATCTAAACTATTTGCTATAGCAGAAGAAATTTTAGCTCGATTAATTGGTGCAATTGTCTGATTAAGTGATTTACTCGTGTTAATTTTAGTATTTGGTGTACGTCTCATAAAGTCCTGCATAGATGCAGTTTTATTGGAGATGCCAAACCAATTGATTTTTGTGGTATATTGATTGTTATTATTATGCTTCGCGATTATTGTTAAATCTGCAATGAGTAAATTTGCATCATCCGTGGTAAGCCCATACTGTATAAGCTTTTTGAAAAAAATTATAATTTTTTCTTGATCCAATTTACCTTCGTTTAATGTTCTTTGTATACTATCTGCTACTTTATTAATATTTTGATATACATTTGGATGGGTGAGAGAATCGGGGTATTTATTAGCAATTGATATAGCATGATTCAATACAATAGCTTTACTTTGTTTCCATTCACCCTTGTGAATGTTAATTCCGCTTTTTTGCGTAAATTTGATATTTTCTTTATTATGAAGATTTATTCCACTATTTTTATTATTTTGAGTAAATTTTATATTGTACTTATATGTCATTTTGATACCCTGGTTTTGAAATACAGAATTTATAGAACTATTGTAATTATAGTAAAATAGTAGAAAAATGTTAATCACATTTTTACGCCTTAAAATTTAGGATTTTTAGATAATTTAGGAATTCTCCAACTATTAACTACTATCTTCACTATTTTTACCCTTAAGAGCTGGTGCGTAAATACTTTACGTATATTGCCTGTTTAGTCTTTTGTAACCAAATAATTTTAATATTATGAGAAAATAAAGTATAATTTAGCTTTGAAATTTTATAAGAAATGTGAATATGAAAGCAGTTTTGATTTTATCTGGTGGGTTAGATAGTACAACACTTGGTTATATGTTGAGGGATCAGGGCTATAAAGATTTAATTTGTATTACATTTAATTATGGACAAAAACAACAAATTGAAATTGAATATGCCAAAAGGGCTGTAAAGAAGTTACATGCAAAACACCATATAATTGATATTACTTTTATGAAAGAGTTTTTAAAAGGTTCTGGGCTTACCGATGATAGTGTTGCTGTTCCACACGGAGAATATACTAAAGAGAATATGCAAGTGACAGTGGTACCGAATCGAAATACTATGTTGTTATCAATTGCATGGTCAATCGCATGTGTAGAAGGTGCTGATGTACTTGCATATGGTGCACAATGTGGAGATCATTATTTATACCCAGATACTAGACCGGACTATTTTTCTGCGATTAATTTAGCGCTACGACTAGGTACAGAAGATTGTAGAAAAGATAATTTAGAGCTTATCGCACCACTATTAAAAAAATCAAAAGATGAAGTAGTGAAATTAGGTCATCTATTACAAGTTCCATTTGAAGATACCTGGTCTTGCTATGAAGCTGGTGATATACATTGTGGATTATGTGGTGCCTGTTATAATCGCAAGCATGGATTTATTGATAGCAATATTCCTGATCCTACTATTTACAAGGGTTGACATTTTTGCATATACTCATCGTCTTTCAATCCTGGACTTTGCCATTTTTTTATAAAACTCTCACGATAAAGCATATAGTCCATGCCGTCGCGTTTGATATCGTCATTTTAGCTCCAAAATTGAAATACTTCGAGTATATGTTATAATAGCATATTGTGCTTATTGAAAGGAAGTTTATGTCTTTTGCGTTCGTTTTTCCAGGGCAAGGGTCCCAAAGTTTAAAAATGATGGATAAATTTAATGATGTAGGTGTGATAGAAAATTTATTTGAAACTACAAAAAAAATTATGGATATTGACTTTTTAACAATGTTACAAGAAGATACTCCAGATAATATTAATAAAACTATAAATACTCAACCGCTCTTGTTATGTGCTAGTTATGCGACATATTTAACATGGATCGATAAAACCCAAAAAGAACCAGAAATTGTAGCTGGACATAGTTTGGGAGAATGGACTGCTCTTGTTGCCGCTGGAGTTATTAAATTTGAAGATGCTTTAAGATTAGTTAAATTACGTGCTGAGTTTATGCAAGAAGCAGTAAAGCCTAGTGAAGGGGCAATGGCTGTTGTATTAGGTTTGGAAGATGAGAAAGTAATAGAAGTTTGTGAAGATATACAAAAAAATAGCTATGGGGTTGTATCAGGAGTTAATTTTAATTCACCTGGACAAGTAGTAATTGCTGGTGATAAAAAATCAGTTGATTTAGCTTCAACTAAATTAAAGGAACAAGGTGCAAAACGCGTACAGATATTGCCAGTTTCGGTTCCGTCACATTGTATGCTGATGAAACCTGCTGCGGATAAATTAGTTACAGAAATAAATAAAATAGAATTTGCTACGCCTAGGATTAAGGTATTACATAATGTTAATGCATCAGAATGTTCAAACATTGCTGAAATAAAGGATGCTTTAATTAAACAGCTTTATTCTCCAGTATTATGGACTAAGACTATTCAAGATATTGTTACAAGGGGTATTAAACATATTATTGAGTGTGGGCCAGGCAAAGTATTGTCAGGATTAAACAAACGTATCAGCGAAGATATTACTTGTTATAACTTACACTCTTTAGATGATATTGAAAAAGTTAATATGGCTTTATAATTAATGTTTTAGTTTGTTGTAAAATGATCTTTTTCAAATTTTTAAATGTTATATCAAGAAGTTTAAGTTCTTAAATTTAATAGGGTTTGTAAATATGTCACAGATAAAGAAAGTTGCATTAGTAACAGGGGCTACTCGTGGAATCGGTAAAGGTATTGCTTTAGCTTTAGCAAAAAGTGGAATAAATGTTATTGGAACTGCCACTACAGAAAATGGTGCAGCTACAATAAGCCAATATTTAAATGAATTTGGTGGAACTGGAATTGTTTTAAATGTTAATGATAAATCTGGTATAGACAAGATGGTTGAAGATATATCAGCTAAATATGGAGATATTACAATATTAGTTAATAATGCAGGAATTACCAAAGATACACTATTTTTACGTATGAAAGAAGAAGATTGGGATGATGTATTAGATACCAACCTAAAATCAGCATTTTTATTGACTAAAGCTGTAATTCGTGGTATGACCAAGGCTAGGTTTGGCAGAATTATTAATATTACTTCTGTTGTAGGATTTATGGGAAATCCAGGCCAAGCAAATTATGCTAGTTCTAAGGCTGGCTTAGTAGCATTCTCTAAATCATTGGCTAAAGAGTTTGGTAGCAGAAACATTACAGTTAATTGTGTTGCCCCAGGCTTTATTGCAACTGATATGACTGATAAACTACCAGAGGATGTTAAGGAAAATTATATTAAAAATATACCATTAGGTAGACTTGGGAATGTTGAAGACATTGCCAATAGCGTTAAATTTTTAGTTAGCGATGATGCAAGCTATATTACTGGAAATACCATACATGTAAATGGTGGAATGTATATGTAGTTTAAAATCTATTAAGTTGTTTATAATAATAAAGAGGCTAAAATGAATAAAGTACATCCTGTAATTGAAGAGGTGACTCAAAATATTATTGAACGTAGTAGAAATACGCGTAAAATATATTTGGATAGAATGCACTCTCATTATGGTAAAAAGGTTAATCGTGAACAATTAAGTTGTACTAATTTAGCCCATGTGCTAGCTGCTGAAGACAATAAATCAAAATTTATTCTAAAGCAGGTGAGTAATCCAAATCTGGGTATTGTTACAGCATATAATGATGTATTGTCAGCCCATCACCCCTATTATCGTTACCCTGAGCAGATAAAGTCTGCTGCTGCATTAGTTGGGGCAACTGCACAAGTGGCAGGCGGTGTTCCTGCAATGTGTGATGGGGTCACTCAAGGACAAATTGGTATGGAGCTATCGCTATTTTCGCGTGAAGTAATAGCTTTGTCAACTTCTGTATCACTATCGCATAACGTATTTGATGCTGTGGTTTGTTTAGGTATTTGCGATAAGATTGTTCCTGGATTATTAATTGGTTCTTTATCTTTTGCTTATTTGCCTACAATTTTTATTCCATCAGGGCCAATGCCAAGTGGCATATCAAATAATGAAAAAGCATTGACACGAAAACTATTTGCTGAAGGAAAAGTTGGTCAAGAGGAATTACTTGAATCAGAAATAAAATCATATCATGCCGCTGGAACTTGTACTTTTTATGGTACTGCAAATAGTAATCAAATGCTAATGGAAATCATGGGATTACATGTACCTGGTAGTGCTTTTGTTACACCAAATACTAAGTTACGTGAAGCACTAACAGATTTTTCTACAAAGAGAGCTTGTAGTATAACTGCGCAAGGCCAAGAATTTATCCCTTTATGTGAAGTTATAACCGAAAAAACAATAGTAAATGCAATGATTGGGTTAATAGCAACAGGAGGATCTACTAATCATACGTTGCATTTACCAGCAATTGCTAAGAGAGCCGGAATTATAATCAATTGGGATGATTTTGCTATATTATCAAAAGTTATTCCATTATTAGCCAAGATTTATCCAAATGGTGAAGCTGATGTTAATCAATTTCACCAAGCAGGTGGAGTTGCTTATGTGATTAGTCAGCTATTAGAAAATGGATTATTACATGAAGATGTAATGACTGTTATGGGTAGAGGGTTAGAAAAGTATACGTACAACCCAACTTTAACTAATAGTGGAGAGTTACACTGGGGAAAAGCTTCTAATAAAGATAGAAACATTATTCGTGAAGTTTCTGATCCATTTAGCCATGAAGGCGGGTTACGCTTATTAACAGGTAATTTAGGCCGCGCGGTAAGCAAAATATCTGCAATAGCTGAAAAATATAGATATGTTAAGGCGCCAGCAAAAGTATTTGTAAGCCAAGACGATGTTTTAACTGCCTTTAAACAAGGTAAGTTGAATACAGATTGTATTGTGGTACTTTGTTATCAAGGTCCTAAATCAAATGGAATGCCTGAATTGCATGGTTTAACTCCAGCATTATCTTCATTACAAGATAAGGGATATAAGATTGGATTGGTAACTGATGGTAGAATGTCTGGTGCATCAGGTAAGGTTCCAAATGCCATTCATGTAACTCCTGAAAGTATGAGTAATGGTAATATCACTCGGATTAAGGATGATGATATTATTGAGCTGGATTTAAATAACGGAATTTTACAGGTTATGGTATCTGATGAAGAATTAGCTAGCCGTGGACCTTTAATTACAAATATATCAGGTAATGAATATGGTTTGGGGCGTGAATTATTCCATGGATTTCGTAATGCTGTTTCTGGTGCTGAATTAGGTGCAACAATCTTTAACATAGATTAAAATAAATACAAAAATTTATCTTAAAATGTTACAATGTATAGTTTAGTAAATTAATCAACTATATCGTTAAATACTTAGAATTATCAGGTTTATAAGATGTAATTCTTAGATTAAATCTAGGTAATACAGCAGCTAGATTGATTACTGATTTAAGCGTTATTTAAAATTTATTTTATTTTGAGGAGTTATCAATATGAGCGATTTTTCACAAGAAGAATATCAAGATATTTTCTGTCCACAAGTTTTGGTTGGCCAACAAGCCCCTGATTTCACTGCAGCTGCAGTTCTAGGTAATGGTCAAATTGTAGATAATTTTAATTTTAAACAAGCTACTAAAGGTAAATATGCTGTAGTTTTCTTCTATCCATTAGATTTTACATTTGTTTGCCCTTCAGAGCTAATTGCATTTGATCACCGTTTAGATGAGTTTCAAAAACGTAATGTTGAAGTAATTGGAGTTTCTATTGATTCACATTTTACCCATAATGCATGGAGAAATACTCCTGTTAATCAAGGTGGAATTGGTCAAGTTGGTTATACACTTGTAGCAGATATCAATCACCAAATTTGCCAAAGTTTTGGGGTTGAGTCTGGTGGTGGGGTTGCATACCGCGGTTCATTCTTGATTGATAAAAATGGGGTAGTTAGACACATGGTAGTTAATGATTTACCTCTAGGCCGTAATGTTGATGAAATGATTAGAATGGTTGATGCATTGCAATTTACTGAAGAGCATGGTGAAGTATGTCCTGCAGGTTGGAGTAAAGGAAAAGCTGGTATGAAAGCAAGTCCTCAGGGAGTTGCTGAATATTTAGCAGGTAATGCAGAAGCATTATAAATTTTCTATAACATTTACCACGCTTTTATAATTTGTAAAAAGTGTGGTAAATGGAATTATGATGCGCGTCTTATCTCACATAATATGGCTAAAGCCCATGCTATAAAAGTTCACATTTTGCTTAAAGTTTAATTGGTTGATAAAACGGCTTGTTACAATATGCAATCTAAAATTCTTTTAGGAATTAGTTGAATTTTGTACATTCTTACATTATCCTGCACATTAATATCTTCAGCATCGTTTGTAATAAGGTAAATATTAGCTTTATCAATGTTATTAGGTAGACTACTTATAATTTTAATTCCATTCCAACTTGGATCATTTAAATTTAAATCTATTAAAAGAATAAAGTTATTGAATGTTTGTGTTTCATTGATAAAGTTAAAAAAACTTTTAACTTCTGTAAAATGAATTGATTTTGTATTGATACGCCTAGAGTGCATTTGCATTTTAACATGTATTGAAGGGTCGTCATCTAGTATAACAAAAGTAGAATTTTGAGAATAAGGAATATCTTTTACTAGCCAGCTTGGTAATATGGGGAAGGGCAACTCAATAGTTAGTTCTGTACCAGAGTTTATTTCTGATAGTAAATTTAGTGTTCCTCCTAAAGATTTAACATATTCAATAGCAGAGCTAACCCCTAAGCCTTTTCCCTTATGTTTAAGACTTTTACCTGATAAAATATCTTTAATTTTATCTGATGGTATTCCACAACCATTATCTTTGATGATAATTACTAATTCGGTTTGGGTTTCTTTTAGATAAACTAAAATTTCTCCATGCTCATTGTGAAAACTCTCATATGCGTTATTTAATAAGTTTGATAATGTTCTTCTGAGTTGGGATGGACAAAATAAAAACATTGGATAGTCTAAAGCTGATGCTAGTTTTATGTTGCAGTTATGAGATTGCCATTCAAGTTTTTTAGCATCAATTAGATCATTAATTAAATTAACAATGTTGATATATCGTGGTTCATTAGAACGATCAATAATATTATTGCTTTTATCAATTAATTTAGAGTTATTATTGCTTAATCCTCTATATTGTATTAAAATGTTACTAGTAATTTCTTTTATGCGATTTAATGATGATTCTAAAACTCTATAATTAATAGAGTTAACCTCATTATTTTTAATATTATGTATTTCTGCATTTATGCTAGCTAAGGGTGAACCAAGATCGTGAGCTGCTTTTGCTGATATATTGCCAAACTCTTTTTCTAGTTTGTCTTTTTCTTCTTTAATATTTGATAAGTTTAACATATACTTATGCAATAAAGCGAATTCTTCAATTTTAAAATTAGAACTAATTTTATCTTTATTCTTTCCCGACATAATTAGGTTTAAGCTGGTTGCAAATCGTTTAAATCGATACCCGAAATAATCACCAATAAAAATAGATATAACAACAATTACTATCGAATAGATTATTATGTAAAAGGGCAACCCCCCAAAAAAATTCTTATTAAGAAACCCAAGTAAATATTCTAATATAGAGAAAATGATAATTCCACCAATCGAAAAATTAAACGTCCAAAGTGATATTTTGCTTTTAATACTATCTACATTTTTAAATGATTTTTGCAATAAAACATCAGATTTTGCAAATAAGATTAACGCTATAAATATAAAAATAAAGCCTAGGTAAGAAAATGTTTCTCCCCATAAAATTAGCTCTTGTGAATTAGAAAGAGCAGAATAGTGGGAAAGAGTTCCTGATGCAGTTTCAATGCCAATTCCAATTAATAATAATCGTAAGAATGAATTATTGGCATATAGCACACAAACTATAAAAATAACGAATAAAATGAATTTATAGATTATTATAAATATTTGCAGTATTGTTACCGTATTAAATACAGCCATCTCATGCTTAAAAGAGAAAAAAAACAAGATAGAAACTGGTGCAACAGAGACCATAACTATAGCAAAATTTTTAATAATAACTGTTTTATCTTGAATGTTGTTAACTAATAATATAGTTAAAAATGTTATGAGACCTATATACCACCATAATAAAGGTATATAGAATATGGAATATGCAAAAAAATGTAAACTGCTGATTGGTGCATGAAAGAAACTAGAAAAGGAAATATGGTAATAGTATAATTCGAGGTGAATTACTAATCTATATATTAAGCGCCCAACCATTGCAAAGATAAACCAGAAATAGATTTTTTTATTTGTATGATCTGATGTTGATAAATATAATCTCACTAATAATATAAATATAAATAAATTAATAACTTCTCTTAAAGCTGATGTAAACATGTTTGTATAATAATTTGGGTATAAATCAAAAGCATTTACACTAAATATAATAAACCATGATATTATAAATAAAATTGATGAAAACATCATAGTATTTATAAAGGTATAACTTGAATTTGAGGTACTACCTGATTTTTTATTCATGCAATATTAGAATATAGAGAAAAATATTAATCAATAAGTTTAGATATTTGTATTATATTTTAATATATGGTAATAATAAATATCTTTGCCATTAAGAACTTGTGGTGTATATAAAAAATTATTCCATTGGTTTAGTTCGATTTTTGTTGGATCTACCTTAATTCCAAAGAAAGGAATTTTTTGACGTTTTGATATTTGTTGTGTAAAATAATCAAAATCTGGTTCACTATATAAATTAGTAAATTTATCTAAGCTATTGTCAGTGTGTATAACTAAACAGTAACGTTCACCTCTAGCATTAATGAGTAAAAAACTGCCATTTTCATCTGCTAAATAGTGTTCTGTTATATTATATTCTTTTAATAAGTTTTGGAAGAACTTTTCAAATGTTGTGTCTGAAAGAGGCAAGTCCTTTTCTAATTCAATGCTTTCTTTTATAAAATGAGTTGAGTCTAAGAAATATTCTTCAGATAGATTCTTTATTCCGTTTAATAAGTTAGTCATTAAATTTTCATCGCTTTTAAGTAAGAAGAGATCTATTGTTCCAGAATTAAATGCAGATAATACTTCCTGGTATTCTTGATGTTCTGTAAGCAATATTTTTTTAACATTTAAATGCGCTAACTTTTTAAAAAATTCTATTCCATTAATATCTGGCATTCGGTAATCACAAATTATTATACAAGATTTCTCATGATTTGAGTGTGTTTCAGATAAGTCAGTTATTTCTTCTATCTTTAACTCTAATTGAAGACTACCTTCATCATTGCCACTCTTGTTAATGATTTTTTTAAAATATTCTTCAATAGTTGGTTTAGAGTATATTTTGTCTAGTTGTGATAATACTTCATTGGCTGAACTGAATGTTGAAACAGAATAATGTTTATCTAAATTGGACTTTAATATCTCTAAAATTGAAGGATCATCATCAATGCATAAGACCTTTAGTGGATAATAAATTATAGGGGTTTGCATAAATTATTCCTCAAAAACTTAATTATAAAAAGCAAATAACAAATTTTTATCGTTATTTGTTAAAATTGCACTTTTAATATATTTGGCAATTATTGTAACTGAAGATTTACTTATCATTGTTACTTCTTCATTTTCTTTTATTGTTAACTGCGTACTACTAACACTTAAAACGTTTAAAAATCTAATTTTTTCTTGAATTTCAGCTATATAATATCCATCATATTCAACATCTTGCATTCTAGCAAAAATATGTATTGTTTGAATACGACTAATATTTGTTGCACCATTTTTTATATTAAAACTATTTGATTCAACTGCAAATATAGAATCAGGTTTTCTAATAAAGCAGTCATCGATTGGTATGTGTAATAGAATTGGTTTAAAGGATTTTTCTGAATAAAATTTATCAATTGAAGCATAACACTTTATTTCTAATGTGACAAAACCACTTAGTAATTCCGATAAATTACAGTTTAAAAATTTAGCAAGAGACATTAAAGATGATACATTTGGCAATGATTCTTTTTCATTAAATTCAACTATTCTCTTTAAAGTTTGATATTTTATATCAGGAATTCTTTGAGATAGTTTTAATATGCTAACTTGATGTTCACTCATATACCTTTGCAATTTTTTAGATATATTTTGCAACGCTTGGTAATCGTTCATTCTTTTTCCGTAATTTTAAAATTTCTTAATAAAGTAATTAATTATTATTTTACTATTTTTAGTAAATTGTAATAAATATTATACATATAAGTATTTTATCATAATATCACTTAATATTATAAAACTATTCACACTGTTTAATCAGATTTATTTGATTTAGTACCAAGAATATACCTAAGATAAGATAATAGATTGCATTTTTATTCTCTATTTATATGTAAAATAAATTTTACCAGAAGCTCTTCTTATTAAATATAGTTATAAATTCCCTCTACTTTTTTAAGGTAAAAACAGATATACCCAAATAAATTTTGTTATTATATAATCACGATGTTAACTATTTTTGGTAAATAATATTAAAAATGTTTATTGTTATTATTTAATATAATATTAAAATATTAATAATAGTCATTACGATATATAAATATATACTGGTTTTATAATTTTTATAATAAAACAGATAATTTTTGAATTAATACCATAGGTTATAACATTTAGTCACTGCTAGATAAATTATAGCAAAAGCTTAATGAATTCAGCAGTTTTAAAATAGTGCGTTTGAATTTATAGCCAAAAACTATATTTTTTAATGCATAAAATTAACTCATTATAGGAGTATTAAAATGAGTAACTCTATATTAGAAAAAAATTTACAAAATAAGCTTGATAGTAAAAAAATTGGCATGTCTACTAATGTGTTCAAGAATTCTTATGATATGGCTAAGTTATGTGGGATATTAGCTTTAAATTTTGACATAATTGAGATTGAAATTGAAAATGAATTCCGTTTAGCATTTAATAATAAGGATTATATCAGAGAGCAAATTACAGAGATTAATTATATTAAAGATTTTGTCAACCCTAATTTAAATGTTAGCCTTCATGCTCCTTATACTGGAGAATTGTGTGATATTGCTAATAGTGATAAAAGATTAAGAAAGAATGCAGTAGAGTATTTAAGAGATAGTTTATATTTTGCAAGTGAGATTGGTGCAAATAAAGTTACCATACATCCAGGATATCTAGATCAAAAAGAAACGTTTAGGAGTATATCATCATATTTAGATAATTCATTATATGAATTGAATTCGTATGCTCAAGATTTAAATATTGATATTTTATTAGAAAATACTGGTGATGACAGACCTTCCTTTATAAAATTAAATGATAAGTTACACGTTGAATTTTGTGAAAAATTTTCTAATGTATTCTTAACTGTAGATTTAGTTCATTATAATAGCTTTCATAGATTTTCAGAGCATTTTTACAGCGGGCTAAAAGAACTTTTACCGTATATTAAAAATATTCATTTTGCAGATGTGGTTGGGAAAGAACATCGCCATTTACCCTTGGGTTTTGGTGATCTTGATTATAAGGCTGATTTAATGTTTTTGGTTGAAAATGGTTACACTTATAATTTTATAGTTGAAGAAACAGTAAAAAAATACTTTAGTGCTGACTATTTAAAAGGAGTCTTGAGCTTCAAACAGAGTTTAGAAAAAAATAAAAAGCCTAGCGTATTAGCATAGCTATCTTGTTTATATTTATAGGAGAGATTGTATGACAGATATAATAGCTTTGCGAGATAAGAAAAGTATTATTGTTGCAGGAGTAAAGGATTCAACCCCTATTTGGTTATCTTTTTTCTTTATGTTTGTATCAATAGGTGCTTTATCAGAACAAGCTCATTTTACACTTATAAATTCGGTGTTTATGACAATGATTATTTTTGCAGCTCCAGTGCAGTCATTAATTATATATACAATATCTAAAAGTCATAACATTACTTATTTATATATAGGTATTACTGTATTGATAATTAATTTTAGATTTTTGTTAAATGTTGCAACACTAATGCCTTTTTTTAAAGAAAATAAAGTATTAAATATATTATTAGCGATGATATTGTTTAGTGCAAGTTCTTTTACAGTAGCATTGATTGAGTTTAAGTCAGGAAAAATAAGTAAATATTATTTACATTATTTTCTTGCAGTAGCTATTCCTAGCTATATTGTTGCTGTTTTATCAACTATTGTAGGATATTATACATTGTCAGCATTGCATTTTGAGAAAATACAAATGATTTTCACAATTGTTTTGCCATTGCACTTTTCAGCATTGACGGCAAGAAGAGCTCCTGATTATAAGGTAATTGTTGCAACTGTATTAGGGTTTTTAAGTATGCCAATATTATTGTCAACCAATATAATGTTTATAGATATATTATTTGCTCTAATTTTAGCAACTGGAATGATAATTTATAAGAGGGTTTTATCATGAATATAGGTTATATAATTGTATTGGCTGGTTTTGTAAGTTTAATTATGCGTATATTTCCAGTCCTAGTGCTTAGAGGAGTAAACTTTAATAGATACAATATTGGAGAAATTTTAGATATAGCATCTTCATGCATAATTGGTCAAATTATATATACAGTTGCATTTAAAAATAAAGAATTGTTATCTCTTGTAAATAATATATCTTGGATTGATTGTTTAAATTTGGTATGCATTTTTTTATCTTTTACAATTTGTTATGTTTCTCGTTCTGTTATGAAGGGGATATTTATATCTTTAATTATTTATATATTTTTAATATTAGTTTGAGAAAGGTTTTTCTAAAATGAAACACATTAATTTATTTGATACAACGCTCCGTGATGGGGAACAAGCAATTGGATTTGATTTAAATGTAAAGCAAAGGGCTTACATCTTTAATCTATTGAACTCTTTGCATTTAAATACAATAGAATTTGGTATGTCCAATTCAGGTACAGAAGCAGATTTGACAAAATTTATTGATTCTATTTCTCTAAATTCAGTTAATGCTCAAGTATGTTTATTAAGTCGATTAGTTGATAGCGATATAAAAATTGGTGCAAAGGTTTTGAATCATTTTAAACATTCGAGGTTGCAGCTTTTGGGGGTAGGTTCTCATATACATTTGTACAAAAAAATACGTATTGGTGAAGATAAATTATTTGAAATTTATAAACGATCAATTAATCTACTACAAGATCATTATAATGGTGATATAACTTTTATTTTAGAAGATGCTTCACGTTGCGATTTAGGGTTTCTATTTAAGCAAATAGAGTTTTTATTGGCATCCGGAATTAAAGGTATATGTTTTGCTGATACAGTGGGATGTATGACACCAAGCCAAGTAAAGAGAATATTTCTTAAAATTAAATCAAAATTTGGGCATGATATCTCTTTGTCCTGTCACTTTCATAATGACATTGGTTTAGCAACAGCAAATACACTGGCAGCTATTGAAACTGGGGCAGTAGAAGAAATTCAGTGTACAAGTGGTGGAATTGGTGAACGATGCGGCAATAGTAGTTTGGAGGAAATTATTGGAATCCTTCAATTAAAGGATGAATATAAATCAAAATATCAGGTAGATGTTGATTTAAATGATGCTTTAAATAATCTGGTTTATATGTTTAAGTTTTTAAAAAAGGATATTTATCCATATAAACCGTTAATTGGGAAGTATGCTTTTACTACAGCTGCAGGGATTCATCAGGATGGGATAACCAAAGATCCGGAAACCTATTCTTTTTTTGATCCAAAATTACTTAGTCGGAAATTAGAGTTTGTAGTAAACAAATTATCGTCAACAAAACTCTTAAAAAATATTCAACAATAATTGCTTATTTTAGAAATATATAAATTTTTAAAAATTAAGATTGTTAAGAGAGAAATATTATGAGTTTTAAGGTGTCAATAAATCCTAGCAAGTGTAGTTTTGTTACAAATGAAAATAATACTATATTAGATGCAGCTTTGGAATCAAGAATAAATTTGCCACATGGATGTAGAGATGGTATTTGTGGTGCATGTAAATGTAAATTAGTGCATGGAAAAATAGCACATGATAAATACAATAGCGCGCTATTAAATCAACATGACTTAGATGATAATTACATACTTTTATGTAAGGCTAAAGCTAAAAGTAATTTAATTATTGATTTGCCAGAGTTTGTCAATACTAGTAAAGTGGAAACGGTACTTGCAAAAATTGTCAAGATAGATAAAATTAAAGATGTGATAGTTTTAAAGCTAAAGTTACCAATAAATCAGCAAATTAATTTTGTTGCAGGGCAATACCTTAACCTCATTTATAATGATATTAAGAGAAGTTATTCAATCGCTAATGTTCCTGGTGATGATGGTTTGATTGAGTTACACATTAAATACCATAGCAAAGGTGTATTTTCAGAAATATTATGTAATGAGTTGGGGATTGGGCAATTGTTACGTTGTCAGGGGCCATTAGGTAGGTTTATCCTTAAACAAACTGAAAATCCAATTTTGATGGTTTGTACTGGTACGGGTTTTGCTCCACTTAAATCTATGTTGGAACAGCTGGTTTTACAACAAAGTAAACGTAAAATACATTTTGTATGGGGTAATCGTGCAACTGAGAACTTTTATCTAACTGAAATGTTGAATGAATGGAGGCAGCAATTAAATATAACATTTACATTGTGTATTAGTCAAGATGAGGGTGCTGAATTTTATAGCGGTAGAGTAACAAAATATATTGAAAATACGTTTAATGATTTGACTGATTATGAGGTTTATGCATGCGGTAGTGGAGAAATGGTTGAAGATCTTTATAAAATAACAACTAAAAAATTGTTAAAAAAGACAAGTTTTTATTCAGATGTATTTAGTATAAGTAGCGTTTGAAATTAATTCCCGGATTAGGTTAGATATGAAATTATTTCAATTTATAGACAAAATTGAACTTATTAAGAACTATTAATCTGAAATCGCATATGTATATAAGATAAATATAGGGGCTGTTGAAAACGGGAAAGTCTAAAAAAGGTGCTAAAAACCTCAAAAAGTCTAGTATTAAGAATGTCTGCAGTGTATAATAACTATTATAAATATTGACATTATAGAGGTGTTCCATGTATCAAATGAATTTTGTATGTTTAGATGATTTAGTATCAAAAGATCATGAGTATAGAAAGTTTGTAAAGATATGGTCATTTGCCAATGCAGAGAAGTTGTTAGGCAAACTAAAGAAAGACAATAATAATGAAGGCTATGGCATACTACGATTATTCAAGTGTTTATCCTGACTTTGTCAAAATCTAATTAAAATCATCAATTATTTAGAAATTCCCCCTAGAGTTATCAAGGGGTTTTTTAATTATATGGTAAGAAGTGAGAAATGTAGTGCCCCATATAAAATAATAGTTGATATATTTGATTTA